>CALZHX010000320.1 GCA_945787435.1 uncultured Woeseiaceae bacterium | reverse complement strand
TTGAGAATCGGTGTTCTTGCTTCAAATCATTCTGCGGCTGGCCTCTACGATTCGATGGGATTCAAGCCGTTGTACATAGAACGAGAGAAAGCGTTGGTGTGATCATCTTCAGGGCCAATTTTGAAAAGCCTAATGTCTTCCTGGTTGCGTCGCTCAGCGTTGACGGATCTCGCAATGAGCGCGACGGAGTGTCAGAATTCCGTCTATGAGCGAGTTTGAAGCCAGGCTGTTTGTCATTGCCGCGCCGTCCGGCGCCGGCAAGACAACTCTCGTGCAGGCTGTAACTCGCAACAATCCTGAGCTGCGATTCTCTATTTCCTACACTACCCGGCCACAACGACGTAACGAAGCGCACGGCGTTGACTACATGTTCGTTGACAAGTCGACTTTCGAGTCGTTGCGCGACGAGGGCAGCATGCTCGAGTCGGCAACGGTATTCGATAACCTGTACGGCACGAGTCGGGAGCAAGTGGAGCAGCACCTCGAAAACGGGCACAACGTCATACTCGAGATCGACTGGCAGGGAGCACGCCAGGTGCGCGAGTCGATGCCTGAGTGCACCACCATTTTCATCCTGCCGCCATCGCACGATGAGTTGGTGCGACGGTTACGCTCACGCGGAACCGACAGCGATGAGGTCATCGAGCGCCGACTTCGCGACGCGCTCAGCGACATGTCGCACTGGGATGAATTCGACTACGCCGTGATCAACGACGATCTCGATCGGGCTGTTGCAGACCTCGAGGCCATATTGGCCGGCGAGGGCAGCGCCCTGGCGACCGATAACAAGGCTCTGCGCGCCACAATTGCAGGCATAGCCGGTTAATAACTTTTTGGAATAAGGGGTGGACGGCTACGCTGACGGGGCCTTATTGTACTGCCTGAATCGAACTTAACGCTCAGGAATACACATGGCCCGCATCACAGTTGAAGACTGCCTCGACAACATCGAGAACATTTTCGAAATGGTGCTTGTCGCCGCCAAGCGTGCCCGCCGGGTCGCTCACGGTGCCGAGCCGATGGTCGAACTCGAGAACGACAAACCGACCGTCATTGCCCTGCGTGAGATCGCCGAAGGCCATGTCAACCCGTCTATTCTCGAGGAAATCGATGCGCCGCCTGCTGAGGAGTTCATGCAGGTCGAATCGGCTGAAGAAATACTGCCGGTTCGTGGCATCTCGATAGGGGACTGAATCTCTGACCTTCATCACCTGACATTCCGCGTAACGCGGGTATGATCAGGGGATGGATTACGCCGCAACACTATTGGCCAAGTTACCGGGCGCGTCGAGACGCGACCATGGTCTGCGGCGCCTAATCGAAACGCTTGAGGCGTACCTTCCCGAAGAACAGGTTGAGTCGGTCATGCACGCCTACGAGTTCGGTGCTGCCGCGCATGACGGCCAGAAGCGAAAGTCCGGCGAACCTTATATCTCGCATCCGGTCGCCGTCGCCCAGGAGTTGGCCGACATGCACCTCGATTCCCAGGCGATTACCGCAGCAATCCTGCACGACGTCGTCGAGGACACCGAGGCATCGCTCGCACAAATAGAAGAAAACTTCGGACCGGAAGTCGCCGGGCTGGTTGACGGCGTTAGCAAGCTCGACCAGATTCAGTTCCGCAGTCGCGCCGAAGCCCAGGCGGAGAGTTTTCGCAAGATGATGCTCGCGATGATCGAAGACATTCGCGTCATTCTCGTCAAACTCGCCGACCGCTTACATAACATGCAGACCCTCGACGCGATGCCGGCGGACAAGAAAGCGCGCATTGCCCGCGAGACGCTCGACATCTACGCGCCGATCGCGAATCGCCTTGGTATCAACCGCTTCAAGGTAATGCTCGAAGATCTCGGTTTCCGTCACCTTTACCCAATGCGTTATCGCGTGCTCGACCGGGCATTGCGTCGCAGCAAGGGAAGCCAGCGGCAGATGGTCAAGAAGATTACCGAGGAGTTTGAGGCAACGCTGGCCGGGGAGAACATCGGCGGCGACGTCATCGGCCGCGAGAAACACCTGTACAGCGTGTATAGGAAAATGTCGGAGAAAAAGCGTTTGCTGAGCGATGTTGTCGACGTCTACGGTTTTCGCATTATCGTCAATGATGTCAATGACTGTTATAAGGTTCTCGGTCTCGTTCACGGCTTGTACAAGCCGATGCCAGGCCGCTTCAAGGACTATGTTGCGATTCCGCGCATCAACGGCTACCAGTCTCTTCACACAACGTTGTTTGGTCCCAAGGGCCAGCCTCTCGAAGTGCAGATTCGCACGCGCGACATGGACAGGGTTGCCGAGTCGGGTGTGGCGTCACACTGGCAGTACAAGGCCGAAGAGAAGTCCGATGCGACGCCACAACGGCGCGCGCGTGACTGGCTCGCGAACCTCGCAGAACTGCAGAGTTCCGGAACGTCCGAGGAGTTCCTTGAGAGCGTCAAGGTCGACCTGTTCCCCGACAAGATCTATGTGTTTACGCCCAAGGGCGACATCATGCCGCTACCGAAAGGCGCGACGACAGTCGATTTCGCCTACTCAGTTCATACCGACATCGGTAACCGCTGCGTGGCGGCGAAGATCGACCGCGGCCTCGTACCATTGCGAACCCCGCTGCAGAACGGACAGACAGTCGAGATCGTGACAGGCCGCGGCGCCCGACCAAACCCGAACTGGTTGTCGTTCGTCCGCACGGCGAAAGCCAGGACGGCCATTCGTAATCACATGAAGACGATGCGTTCGAGCGAGTCTGTCGACCTCGGCAAGCGACTGCTCGATCGATCACTCAAGGACCTTGACTCCTCATTACGCAAGATTGGCAAGACGCGCATGAGTTCTGCGCTTGACGAACTCGGCCTGGACAACAACGAGGAGCTCTTTGAGCAAATCGGGCTCGGTGAGCGCCTGGCACCGTTGACCGCCCGCTTCCTCGTTGGTGTGAACGAGGAAGGTGAGACCGAGCCCAGCACGGCGAGCCTCGTGATCGCCGGAACCGAGGGCATGGTCGTCAGCTATGCGCGGTGTTGCCACCCGATTCCTGGCGATGACGTTATGGGTTACTTGAGCTCAGGCCGTGGCATCGTCATTCACCGCAACAACTGCGGTAACCTCAGCAACTTCCGCAAGCAGCCCGAGAAATGGATCGCGGTAAGCTGGGAGAAGGACATCGATCGCGACTTCAACAGCCAGATCCAGGTCGAGACGCTCAACAAGCCCGGCGTACTTGCCGAGGTTGCGGCAACAATTGGCGACGGGCGATCAAACATCGAGCAAGTATCCGTGCTCGGCCGCCACGAAGATTGCTCGGTACTCGCGTTCATGATCCAGGTCAGGGACCGGATACACCTCGCACAGATTATGCGCAGCGTTCGCAATATGCCGAATGTCATTCGCGTAACTCGCGACTGCGCCTGAATAACACTACAGGAGCCCCAATGCGTAAACAGGCAATCCATAGCGACAAGGCGCCGGCGGCCATCGGTACATATTCGCAGGCGATCAGGACAGGAGACCTCGTTTTTCTTTCCGGGCAAATTCCGCTCGACCCGGCAACCATGGAGTTTGTCGACGGCGATTTCGAGGCGCGTACACGACAGGTCTTTGAAAACCTCAAAGCAGTTGCCGAGGCCGCAGGTGGTGATCTGAACCAGGTCGTCAAACTTACGATTTTCCTGACTGACCTTGGAAATTTTGCGACCGTGAACAGTGTCATGGAAGACTATTTCAGTCAGCCGTATCCGGCGCGCGCAGCTGTCGGTGTCGCATCGCTGCCGAAAGGCGCTGACGTCGAGGCGGATGCAATCCTCGGACTCTAACCTCGCGTCGCCATTAACCGTTCTGAACGGCGTCGGCCCGGCGCTGGCGATCAAGCTCGAGCGACTCAATCTCAATCGGGTTGAGGACCTGTTGTTCCTGTTGCCCCTGCGGTACGAAGACCGTACACAACTGGTACGAATTGGCGCCTTGCAGGCTGGCAACAGGTGCCTGATAACCGGGGAGGTGCTGCTGGCCGAAACCGTGTACCGCGGTCGGCGCAACCTGCTGGTTCGAATGAGCGACGGCAGTGGCCAGATCACGCTGCGCTTTTTTCATTTCTCCAGACAACAGCAGGCGCAGTTTCAACCTGGCGTTCGACTTACCTGTTTCGGCGAGGCACGAAAGGGGGCGACAGGGCTGGAAATGATTCATCCCGAGTACCGTGTGCTGCGTGAGAACCAGGACGCCGCGATTAACGACACGCTGACTGCCATTTACCCGGCGACGGAAGGCGTACAACAGGGACGATTGCGCAACCTGACAGACCAGGCGCTGCGACTGATGCAGCAACATCCGCCCGAGGAGTTATTGCCGCAGCCGGTGCGCGACAGGCTTGGGTTACCTGAACTCGTGGACGCCATCCTGTACCTGCATCGTCCGCCCGCGGACGCCGACGTCACAAGCATGCTGGCTGGAACGCATCCCTGCCAGCAGCGGCTCGCGTTCGAGGAATTGCTTGCCCACTACATGAGCCTGCGCAGCCTGCGCGCCCTTGCGCAAACGGAAGATGCCCGACCACTGGCAAACGGGATAACTGAGGTCGACAGCTTCATCAAGTCCCTGCCTTTTGTATTGACCGGGGCACAGCGGCGCGTCGTCGATGAAATTCTGAGCGACCTGTCGCAAGCGCACCCGATGATGCGACTGATCCAGGGGGACGTCGGTTCTGGTAAAACAGTGGTTGCTGCAATCGCCTGCCTGAAGGCGGTTGCATGCGGCGTGCAGGCCGCCATCATGGCGCCAACCGAGTTGCTGGCCGAGCAACACTGGCGCAGTTTCGGTGACTGGTTTCGCCCACTCGGCATCGAGCCGGCATGGCTGAGCGGCAGCCAGCGTGCGGCAGCCCGCCGCGAAGCGCTCGCTTCGATTGCGGATGGCAGTGCCTCTGTTGTCGTCGGCACCCATGCCCTGTTCCAGGAGGGCGTCGAGTTTCAAGACCTTGCACTTGTTGTTATCGATGAGCAACATCGCTTCGGTGTACACCAACGAGTCGCATTACGGGAAAAGGGTGTTGGCGAGGGCAGTTATCCTCACCAGCTCGTCATGACCGCAACGCCGATCCCGCGCACGCTCGCGATGGCCGCATACGCCGATCTTGATACATCCATCATCGACGAGCTACCGCCCGGGAGGGAGCCAGTTTCAACAATCGCCGTACCTGAAACGCGCCGCGAAGAAATCGTTGCCCGCGTGCGCGAGGCCTGTCAGTCGGGACAACAGGCCTACTGGGTTTGTCCGCTTATTGAAGAGTCCGATGTGCTCGACTACGAGGCGGCAACGGCGAGCTACGAGATGCTGACCGAGGCGCTGCCGGAGCTCCGCGTCGGACTTGTACACGGGCGCATGCGTCCGGCCGAGAAGGAACGTGGCATGCAGGCGTTTAAAGACGGCACGATCCAGCTACTCGTTGCAACGACAGTCATAGAAGTCGGCGTCGACGTAGGGAATGCGAGCCTGATGATCATCGAGAACGCGGAGCGTATGGGCCTTTCCCAGCTGCATCAGCTGCGCGGACGTGTTGGCAGGGGCACGACTCAAAGCCATTGCGTTCTGTTGTACAAACCGCCGCTCGGGCAGCTTGCCCGCAGTCGCCTCGCTGTCTTGCGGGATACCAATGATGGTTTTCTCGTCGCGCAGCGTGACCTTGAATTGCGCGGACCCGGGGAACTCCTTGGAACCCGGCAGACGGGCTTGCCCGATTACCGCATCGCCAACCTCGTACGTGACGCGGAGCTTATGCCTGGCGTGCAATTGGCCGCTGAAAGTATCATTCGTGATACGCCCCGAGTCGGCGCTGCGATCGTACGTCGCTGGCTTGGCGATGCCGGACGCTACGGAAAGGTATAATCCGCCGCGATGAAAAACATCCTGTCACCGAAGCTGAAGAAAAATGTCGTTGCTCAGTTGCGCAACTACGGCAAGCTCATGCGCATCGACAAGCCGGTCGGCCTTTGGCTTTTGCTGTGGCCAACGCTCTGGGCGTTGTGGCTCGCCGGGGAAGGGCACCCGGACCAGGGGTTGTTCGTCGTTTTTGTCGTTGGCGTATTCATCATGCGGTCGGCTGGATGCGTCCTCAACGATTACGTTGATCGCAAGATCGATCCCTACGTCGAACGAACGCGTACACGCCCCATTGCGTCAGGAGCCGTCGCACCGTTGGAGGCGCTCGTCCTGTTCGTTGCACTGTCACTGATCGCGATCGGCCTCGCGACAATGCTCAATCGCCCGGCAAGATTACTCGCAATTATTGCGGCCGGGCTGACCGTCGCGTATCCGTTTATCAAGCGCTGGGTGTCGATTCCGCAGTTTATCCTCGGAGCCGCTTTCGGCTGGGCCGTGCCGATGGCGTTCGCCGCGCAGACCGGGGAAACGCCGCAGCTCGCGTGGCTGGTTTTTGGCGTTGCCGTCATCTGGGCCGTCATCTACGACACGTTTTATGCCATGGTTGACCGCGAAGACGATCGCAAGCTGGGCGTGAAATCGACAGCGTTGTTGTTTGGTGAGGTCGACCTGTTTGTGATCGCCGGGCTACAGATCCTGATGCTTGCGGCGTTGATTCTCGTCGGGCTGCTCGCTGAACTCGGTTTCTGGTACTACCTCTCGGTTGCTGGCACCGCAGGGTTGATGGCTTACCACCAGTGGCTGGCCCGCGACCGCCAGCCAGCCGGTTGTTTTGCCGCTTTCCTGCACAATCACCAAATTGGCCTGTTGATTTTCATCGGCATCGTTTTGCACTACACGTTTACACCGGTGCTGCCCGCGCAATAGCCAGAACGCTGACACGCATCACGCCAGCGCCAAACAGGGCGTCGGCAAGCTGCCTGCACGTCTCCCCGGTTGTAATCACATCGTCGACAATCAGCACGTGCCGATGACACAAATCTCCTTTCACGGTGAAAGCGTTCTTCAGGTTGCGTTTACGCTGTGCCGCCGTGAGGCCGGACTGGAAAGGCGTGTTGCGACAACGGACAACATTGCAAATGAATGGCAAGCCCGTAGCCCGTCGGATTGGCCTCGCTATCTCGGTCGCCTGGTTGAATCCTCGCAGCCCGTGCCGCCGCCAGTGCAGAGGCATTGGCAACAGCGCGTCGACGTCGTCGGGGAAAGCGGGTAGCGATAACATCAGCAGCTGCGCAAAGGCCGGCGCGTAGAATAATTTGCGTCGGAACTTCAGGGCCTTTATCGCTGCATCGATAGGAAATGCATACTCGTATGGCGCAATGACGAACGTGAACGGCGGCTCATTGCCACAAGGGTTGGTCACACGCGTAAGATCGCCCAGGCAACCATCGCAAACTGGCGCATCAAGCTGCCGGGCACCGCAAAACACACAACAAAGCGGACAAACAGCTTCGCTGATCCTGCGCCAGAACCAGGCGACCAGTGCGAGTGATCTGCTTGTAATCGGCGCCCAACGCATCGTCCAATTGTCGTATTCCGGTATCACCGTGGCCACGCGTCTATTGGCGTGTTTCAGCAACAAAGCGTGGTAACGTGCGAGGCCATGAACCCGGGCGATATGCAACGACGATTTGACGGTGCCGCAGGCACGTTCGACTCCGCCGATTTCGTTCTCGCCACAACCCGCGACGGTCTGCTGGCAAGACTCGAGCCGATAACTATCGATGCCAGGTACGTTATTGACCTCGGCTCAGCGACAGGCTCCGCTGGTCGTGCACTCGAGCGCCGTTTCAAACGTGCTCGCATTCTGGCCGTCGACCTGTCACAAAAGATGCTGCAAAAAGCCCGATCAAAAAAAACCTGGCTGTCGAAAACGGCTTTTTTCCAGGCAGACGCAGCCGCGCTACCTTTTCCTGATCACAGCGTCGACGTCGTTTTCGCCAACCAGTTGCTGCCCTGGATGCCGGATTTCGCGCCGGTGTTTGCCGAGGTATCACGGGTGCTTCGACAAGACGGCCTTTTCGTGTTTGCGACTCTCGGGCCGGACAGCCTGAGGGGCCTCCGGCACGAACCCTTCACTGACATGCACGACGTCGGCGACGCGCTAGTCGGCGCGGGGCTTCGTGACCCGGTCCTCGACGTCGACCGATTGACGGTCACTTACGAGAGCACAGGGTCGTTGGTGAATGACTTAACTGCGATAGGGGCGCGTCATTGTGTCCCCGATGAAATCGAGGAAATGGGCCTCGAACTTGAGCTCGAGCTTGAACTTGTCTATGGACACTGCTGGGGCGGCGGGCACCGATCTGGCGGCGCGGAATACCACGTCGATGCAGGAGAGATCGGCATGCGGATCCGTTGACCCGTAAGGCCTTGTAAAATCACGAAAATTCGCGCGGATTAGTTGTTTTTCAGGATTGCATGGTCCGCGAGCATTCAGTACACTTCGCAAGCTTTTTTGCCGAAGCACCAACCACCCGACGACTATTTGAGAAAAGCGGCCCTTTTTTGGGGTCATGACGGTGATCAATCTAATGCTACAAAAATCTTTTCTGAGCTTGCTCGGCCTGATCTTTGCGAGTGCAGCGAATGCCGACTGGGCGCTGAATATGCCGCGCGGCATAACCGAACTCAGCGCCGAGACCTACGACCTGCACATGATGGTTTTCTGGTGGTGTGTCGCCATCGGTGTCGTCGTGTTCGGCGCCATGATCATCTCGCTGTTCATGCATCGAAAGTCCAGGGGCGCCAAGCCCGCGACGTTCTCGCACAGCACCAGCGCTGAGGTGATCTGGACGATCATCCCCTGCATCATCCTGCTGGTGATGGCAGTTCCCGCCGCGGAGACCATGATCCGGCTCGAAGACTCGCGCGACCCGGACGTGTCGATTGTCATCACGGGCTACCAGTGGAAATGGCATTACAAATACCAGGATGAGGGCGTAGAGTTTTACTCGAGCCTGGCACTGCCCAGCGTGAAGGCTCGATTCAAGGAGTCTGGCGTCGACCCGTTCAGCGTGGAGAACTACCTGCTCGAGGTTGATCGCCCGCTGGTCGTCCCCAAGGGTAGGAAAGTGCGTCTGTTGATGACGTCGAACGACGTCATCCACTCGTGGTGGGTACCTGACCTTGCGATCAAAAAGGACGCTATTCCGGGCATCATTAACGAAGTCTGGTTCCGGGCAACTGAAACAGGAACATTCCGCGGTCAGTGCGCAGAACTTTGCGGCAAGGATCACGGCTATATGCCCATCGTAGTTGAGGTGGTCGAGCCAGATGCCTACCAAGCCTGGGTCGACACTCGCCACGCTGGCGGCGCCCAAGTCGCGCAGATGGAGAACTAAGAGTATGACCACGGCAGTTGCAGACGCGCACGAACACCACGGCCCGGAGAAGGGCATCAAGCGTTGGTTGTTTACGACGAATCATAAGGACATCGGCACGATGTACCTTATCTTCAGCCTGATCATGTTCTTCGCCGGCGGCGCGATGGCGCTCGTCATCCGCAGCGAACTCATGACGCCCGGGCTGCAGTTCGTGCACCCTGAGTTTTTCAACCAGATGACGACGATGCACGCGCTGATCATGGTATTCGGCGCTGTTATGCCGGCGTTTGTCGGTCTCGCCAACTGGATGATCCCGATGATGATCGGCGCGCCTGACATGGCGCTGCCGCGTATGAACAACTGGTCGTTCTGGATTCTGCCTGTCGCATTCGGCATTCTCCTGTCCACATTGCTGATGCCTGGCGGCGCTCCCGCAAGCGGCTGGACCATGTATCCGCCGATTGTGCTACAAACCGGCGTTGCCTTTCCGTTCCTGATCTTCTCGATTCTCCTGATGGGCCTGAGCTCGATCATGGGTGCAATCAACATTATCGTCACCATCCTGAACATGCGCGCGCCCGACATGTGGCTACTGAAGATGCCGATGTTTGTCTGGACCTGGCTGATCACGGCCTACCTTCTGATCGCGGTGATGCCAGTGTTCGCCGGCGCCGTGACAATGCTGCTGACGGATCAGTTTTTCGGCACGAGCTTCTTCCTCGCCGCCGGTGGTGGTGACCCGGTCATGTTCCAGCACATCTTCTGGTTCTTCGGTCACCCCGAGGTCTACATCATGATTCTGCCGGCCTTCGGTGTCGTCTCGGAGATCATCCCGACGTTCTCGAGAAAGCCTTTGTTCGGTCATGACTCTATGGTCTACGCCGCATCGTCAATTGCATTCCTGTCATTCATCGTCTGGGCACATCACATGTTTACGGTCGGCATGCCGTTGTCTGGACAGATGTTCTTCATGTTCGCGACGATGCTCATCGCCGTTCCGACAGGCGTCAAGGTATTTAACTGGATCGCGACAATGTGGCGCGGCGCGATGACGTTCGAAACGCCGATGCTGTTTTCACTTGGCTTCGTATTCCTGTTTACGATCGGCGGGTTCTCAGGGGTGATGCTGGCAATTGCGCCGGCCGACATTCAGTACCATGACTCTTACTTTGTCGTCGCGCATTTTCATTACGTGCTCGTGCCGGGCTCTATCTTCGCGCTGATGGCAGGCGCGTACTACTGGCTTCCGAAATGGACCGGCCACATGTACAACGAGACGGCTGGCAAACTGCATTTCTGGATGTCGACGATATTCGTTAACCTGACGTTTTTCCCGATGCACTTTCTCGGCCTTGCTGGTATGCCTCGGCGCATTCCCGATTACTCGACGCAGTTTGCGGACTTCAACTGGATGGCCAGTGTCGGCGCCATCGGCTTCGGCCTGTCGCAGTTGATTTTCGTCTATGTTCTTCTGACGTCGAAGAAAGGCGAAAAGGCGACTGACCGGGTATGGGAAGCTCCGCGTGGCCTTGAGTGGACCGTGCCATCACCCGCGCCGTATCACACATTTGATACGCCGCCGGTCAAGCGCGTCTCCGAGGAGGCCTTCGAGTGACACGCGACGATAGCGAACAGCGCAAGGCTATTCGGCGTACCGCACTGATTATGGCCGGCATCGCGATAGCCTTTTACGTGGGGTTCATCCTGATGGGTGTGCTGCGCGCCTAGATCATGAACGACCACCAGTCAAAAATTTCGAATCGCGCGCTCACTGCGAGACTACTTCTCTTCGCGGTTGGCATGTTTGCGTTCGGTTTCCTGGTACTGCCACCCCTGTATGACGTGTTTTGTGACATCACTGGTTTTGGCGGGCGTACTAACGCCACGGCCGTCACCGCGACGGAACGTCCCGACGAAACGCGTACGATTCGTATCGAATTCGTCACGACCGTTAACGAATATGCGCCATGGTCGTTTGCAGCCGATGTCGACAGCATGCAAGTGCATCCGGGCAAGATGTATTTTGCGACGTTCTCGGCAACCAACCGTTCGGATCAGTCGCTGACCAGCCAGGCCGTGCCCAGCGTGTCGCCGGTATCAGCTAACGAGCACTTCAAGAAAATCGAGTGCTTCTGTTTCACCAGCCAGGAGTTCGCCGCCAACGAAACGCGCACGCTGCCCCTGCAGTTCATCGTAGATCCCGACCTGCCCGAGTACGTGGACACGATTACCTTGTCCTACACCTTATTCAAGACCGAGAACAGCTATGTCTCACGCACCAGATAGTTATTACGTTCCCCATGGCAGCCACTGGCCGATCGTCGGCTCCATTGGCCTGCTGTTTTTGATGCTCGGCGTGTCGACCTGGCTGAACGGTGCCGATGCTGGATTCTGGGTCATGATGGCCGGCGTAGGCATCATGGTTATCATGCTTGCCGGCTGGTTCGGTACGGTTATCAATGAAAGCGTTCACGGCCTGTACAACGCTCAGGTCGACAAGTCATTCCGCATGGGAATGTTCTGGTTCATCTTCTCGGAGGTTATGTTCTTCGCAGCGTTTTTCGGTGCACTGTTCTATGCACGCAATATGTCAGTGCCCTGGCTTGGCGGCGACAGCAACAATTTCTTTACAAACCTCCTGTTATGGGAAGGCTACGAATCTACATGGCCGACCAATGGCCCTGGTGAGGTCGGCGGGGATTACGAGGTTATGGGTCCGTTCGGCCTGCCTCTGATTAATACAGCCATCCTGCTGACGAGTAGTGTCACGGTGACAATTGCGCATCACGCATTGATCTCCGGCAAGCGCGCCATCCTCGGCACATTTCTCGCGCTGACGGCTATTCTCGGTTTCATCTTCGTTTACATGCAGGCGGTCGAGTACATCGAGGCCTACGAGCATATGAACCTGAAACTGACGAGCGGTATCTATGGCTCGACGTTCTTCATGCTAACCGGCTTCCACGGAATGCACGTCACGATCGGCGCAATAATGCTTACGATCATTTGGCTAAGGGTGGTTAAAGGCCACTTCACGCCGGACAAGCACTTCGCCTTCGAAGCGGTCGCCTGGTATTGGCATTTCGTCGACGTTGTCTGGGTCGGCCTCTACGTGTTCGTCTACTGGATGTAGCTCTAGTAGCCTACTAACCAGCCCATTTTGTAGGACACTACCAGCACGGTCACGAGCAGGATCGAAAGACCCACCCGGATTTTCAGGGCGGTCAACAACCTTGGCGAACTGGGGTGGTCCTTGTCTTTGGCCAGGAAGAAAAGTCCGGAAAACAAAGCGGTAACGATGGCTGCCAACAGCACTAACACAACAATTTTCATGAGCTGATTATATCGTGAACGAAGCCATCGAAACTAAGATCCGGAGCTGGATTCCGTACGTAATTGGCGCAATCCTGGTCGTACAGTTTGCTGCGCTCAGTGTGTGGCAGGTCGGCCGCGCATTCGAGAAACGCGCCGAGCAACAGGCGTTCGCCACGCAAACCGGATTTGCATCGTGGTCTGACGGCGTGGACGTCCGTCCGTTCCAGAAACTAAAGGCAACGGGGCGCTTTGACGCCGAACGCCAGTTCCTGCTCGAGAACATTATCATCAACAGCCGCCTCGGCTATTACGTCCTGACGCCTCTGCACGTGGCCGATGACACGCCGATACTGCTCATCAATCGCGGCTGGTTCGAACGAAGTACGGAAGCAATGGATGTCGACAGCCTTGCGCTCCCGCCGGACAGGGTGACGGTGAGAGGCCGCGCCGGCTCGCTGCCGAAGGCGGGTTATCGCATGGGCGAAGCTATTCCTGCCGATGCAGAGTGGCCAAAGCGGGCAGTTTATCCGATCCTCGAAGAGATCGCGGACACCCTCGGCCAACCTGTACAGCCTTTCGTCTTGTTGCTTGACCCGGAAGACAGTTACGGGTTCTTCCGGCATTGGGTTCCTGAGGAGATGGGCCCCGGAAGGCATTACGCGTATGCGCTGCAATGGTTCGCAATGTGCATAGTGCTTGCCGGCCTGCTTATCTGGAATTTTCGCAAACGAGGATTCGAATCGTGAACCAGGGGTCCGGCCAGAGAAAGTCTCGTTTGCAGCTGCTGCTCGTCGCTGTCGTTTTTCTTGGGCCGCTGGTTGTTGCTGCCTGGCTATACAACCAGGGCGAATCGCATGCGCCCAGCGGCCGAACCAACAACGGCGCGCTGCTTGAACCGTTTGTGAACGTGAGTGATCATCTATCCGCTCTCGTAGTGGCCGGACAGCAAGGCCGCTCCTGGCTTCTGATCTACGCAAACACCGCCAGCTGTGACGACCCGTGTCGCGATGCGCTGTATTCCTATCGTCAGGCGCGGCTGATGCTGGGCAAGGAAATGGACCGTGTCCGACGCGTTTTCTTGCACGGCGACACCCTGCCCGATACAGTGTTTCTCGCTGAAGAGCACCCCGGCCTGATTACAATAGAGGACAGCAGCCTTAGCGGCCTGCTGAATAACAAACGGCCAGCGGAACTCCCGGCAGGTGGTTACTTCCTGATCGATCCGCATGGAAATCTCGTTATGTATTTCCAGCCCGATCTCGATCCGGCCAAGATGGTCGACGATATCAAACACCTGTTGAGATTGTCGCGAATTGGCTAGCGAAGGTACTTTTGAACACGAACGTAGAAACCTACACTGACTGGCGTGACTACTACGAGCTGACGAAGCCTCGTGTAGTCATGTTGATCGTGTTTACTGCGGTCGTCCGGATGTTTCTGTCGGTCCCGGGCTGGCCTGACCTGCAGGCACTTGTCTTTGGCACCCTGGGTATTGGCCTCGCCTCGTCTTCTGCCGCTGTTTTTAATCACGTACTCGATCACCGCACCGATATCCTGATGATGCGCACCCGGGGCCGGCCGCTGCCGCAAGGCAAGCTTACGGAAAAAGCCGCTTTGAGTTTTGCGTCGGTTCTTTGTGTCATCGCGATGATCATTCTCTGGTTTCTCGTAAACCCGCTGACCGCGGTGCTGACGTTTGCGTCGCTTATCGGTTATGCCGTTGTTTACACCATGTTCCTGAAGCGCGCGACGCCTCAGAACATAGTCATTGGTGGTGCTGCCGGCGCCGCGCCACCGGTGCTCGGCTGGACGGCGATAACCGGGGAAGTCACCAGCAGTGCGTTATTGCTGTTCCTGATCATTTTTGTCTGGACACCGCCGCATTTCTGGGCGCTCGCGATTGCGCGCAAGGAAGAATACGAAAAGGTCGGCATCCCAATGCTGCCTGTAACGCATGGCGAAGAATACACGCGGCTCAACATTCTTCTTTATACGATCCTGCTCGTGCTGATCACGATAATTCCGTACCTGACCGGAATGAGCGGCCTGATCTATCTGTCGGTCGCACTGGTCCTCGATGCGATGTTTCTTTATCACGTCATTCAGATGCGACGCGCACCTGAAGACCTTGAACTGGCCATGAAGACGTTCAAGTTCTCAATTACCTATCTTGGTATTCTGTTCGCGGCCTTGCTCGTCGACCACTACTTCCTGTTCCAGCTGAGCTTGTAGAAGAGCGCCGCTGCGACCGCCAGGTTGACGCCGACACCAACAACACCGACTTCGGGCCCATAGATGTGTGTTTGCTCTATGCCGAGCGCACCGACCCTCTCGCCGAAACCGTACAGCGGATAGTCGATACCGTTCCATACCGCGTGGCACACGGCCGCCACGACGACCGAACCGGATATCTGCCGCAACAGGCCCCAGATGAGGCCCAACAGAGTTGCATTGACGAGATAGATTGGAATCTCGTTCGCGGGCACGTCGAATCCGGTATCCAGCGAGATCGCCGAAACGTGCCAGACCGTGAAGGCCAGGCTTGTCCAGACAAGAACATAGGTGTCGGACTTGCCGGCACGCTTGAGCGCAGCCCAGAGCCAGCCACGAAAGAAGCCTTCCTCGGTGATCATGACCATGACGACGCCGGTGCTGCTCATCAGCGCCATATTGAGAACGGTCTTGTTCCAGTCGGTCTCGCTGGTGTCAACCGCACCTGCCGTAAATGCGGCCAGGCCGATTATGCCCAGCACAACAACCGGGTAGGCGATCGCCAGGCCATAGGCATACGGCGGGCCCCATACGAGACCAATCTCGGTACGACTGAATTTCTGCAGATACCAAAACAGCGCGGTGAGGGGAAACAACGGCAACGAGCTAAATATCGAATAACCCGTGGCATCCATCGTCGTTGTGATGGCTATTGCCGCGACAACGCCCGCGATGGCGGGCTGCATTTTCTTATTCATAGTCGGAAGATGCCTGTCATCGAGCGCCTGGTTGCATCCCGATAGTATTTTGCTGATCAACGAAGAATAGCAGACGGCGCCTCGGCCGCTTTGTTGCCGAATTGCCAAACCGATCCTTGTCGGCGCCATTCCCGGGGTTACACTCAGCGACATTATGAGTAGCGCCGAACAAAGCCTGGCATTCGAGCGACTGGTGCGACCGCACTTCGATCGCCTGTACCGACTGGCATGGCGACTGACTGGCGCCAAGGCCGAAGCCGAAGACCTGTTCCAGGAGTTACTGGTGAAGGCCTACGGCAAGCTCGACGACCTGGTCGAAATTGACGAGCCGGGCTCATGGTTGTGCCGTGTGATGTACAACCTCTTTATCGACGAGCGACGGCGCTTTGCGCGGCGGCGCCTGCACACCGTTGACGAGGGGCAGCTTGCCGGGGACGGCCTTGAGGGCCTGCCAGGCATTGAAAACCCGGTGCTCGACAACGAGCGGCTTGAGCGCATTCATGAGCTCGATAAGGCCCTGGCCCAGCTTAGTAATGAACACCGCATCGTCGTCTTGCTGCACGACACGGAGGGCTACAAACTCACTGAAATTGAAGAACTTACGGGCATTCCGGTCGGCACAGTAAAGTCCAGGCTGCACCGCGCGCGAGCCAGATTACGCGAAATCCTCATCGCGAACGGAACCATTTCCTGACACCTGTCGTGTAAGGGATCAAGCAGGACACAAATATGCAGAATACAGACACAAACAGGCAGGATCAGGAGATCCTGGAGCTATTAAAGGACTATCCAATGCCAGCAGCGGACACAGCTTTCTACGACCAGGCGCTGGTGCGAGCCACGCATGAGGGTTCTCGCCGCCAGCGCAATAAGTGGATGCTGACCGGTTTTGGTGCCGCAGTCGCAGGGACGATCGCAGCCTGGATGATTGGTGGCATGTTGCTGAACGACCCGCAGCTGCCTGATGCCGGGTTGACGATTCCTGGTGTCACGATGGCGCTCGCAGAACCACGCACTATAAATCTCGTTTTCGCTTCGGCTACGGCTCTCGACTCCGCAACACTGACTGTATCGTTACCGGATGGAATCGAACTCGACGGTTTCCCGGGGCAGCGCGAGATTTCCTGGAAGACGAGTCTGAATGAGGGCAAGAACCTGCTGCCATTGACCCTGGTCGCCTTGACGCCAGTAGGCGGCGAGCTGCTTGCCCACCTCGAACACGAAGACCGTAACCGCACTTTCCGGTTGCTGGTAGACGTAACTTAAGGAAATGCCGGAACGGATACCCGGCGACAATATGGAGTAAGACGATGAAACATTTGAATGTATTAGTAGCAACCCTGGTGCTGACCTGCTTTGCGTTTATGCCAGCTACCGTGCGGGCCGCCGACCTCGAGGATCTCGAGGTGACGATGGACATCATGGACGACATCAGCAGCGTGGATAGCAGTATTGAGATGATGGAAGGTCCTGACGGCGGCGACCTCGACGGCGTCGACGACATTGAGGATGGAGATCTCGCTGACATCGCTGACGATGAATCCGAGCGTGCCGACGACATGAATGAGGATGAGTCAGGCCGCGGGGCAGACGTGGAAGACGAATTCGGCGGCGACGAGGAAGCATTCGAAGATCATGAAGATAACTTCGAGGATGACAGCGACTTTGACGACGACCATGAGCTCGACAGCGAAGACGACTTCGAAGAAGACGAAGGCGAAAATGTCGACGATGACTTGTTCGACGAAGAAGACGACATGGATGACATGGACGACGAATCCGGTGACGACTCTCTCGACGACGACGTCTGATCAAAATCTGCCCCGATATACCCAAATCCCCCCTTCCGGGGGGATTTTTATGCGCCACGTCATAGTTTTTGCAGGTACAAAGCCGGTACTCTTGCGCTCTACATAACGCGGAACACCTGGAGCTTGGGCCATTCTCGTGATGCGTGAAAAATTCGGCCGCCGAAAAGCGACCGGCGCACTAGCGCTACTAACGGCAATTTCGTGCCTTGCGATCTCGCCGTCGGCGCTTGCGGCTGCCTACGATTCGTTCGAGGACGGCAATCGCCTGTTCCGCGACGAGCTCTACTGGGCTGCTCTGCTTCGGTACCAGGAAGCCAGTGAGGCGGGCATGGACGCACCGATGCTGCACTTCAATACGGGCGTCGCCAACTACCATGCCCAGCAACACACCCGCGCCCGTGTCTCTCTGCTGAAGTCAGCCGAGACCCCCGAGTTACGTGTCATATCGCACTACAACCTCGGACTTAACGCCTATGCGGCCGGAAACGTTGGCGAGGCGCTGGATTGGTTCCGCCGCGCTGCCGACCAGGAACAGAACGACAAGATTCGCAAAATGGCGATCATCGCGATCTCGCGACTGCAGGCAGAGCGGCAAACTACGGACCCGGTTCTCGTCCGCGAAGAGCGTCGTAAAGAAAAGGAAAAACCCGCTGTCAGCTTCGACTTACGCGCACGTGTTGGTATAGGGTCCGATGACAACATCTTTCGTGCACCAAGCGGGCCATATATAGATTTTGCCGATCCGGCGCTGCCTATTGTGACGCCGGAAGTCATCGCGGGCACGTTTGTACCGGTCGACTTCGTCGCCAAGTACTCGGTAAACAGCCTGAAGTGGGAGAACTTCTTCGGCGCTTATCGTCTTCTGGGTCGATTCTACGATGGCGATACAGAAAACAACGCCGATGAGTTCGTCCACGAATTGCGTTTTGGCAGTGAGTACGATCGTCGCGAAGGCGATCGCCGCCGTCGCGTCTACACTGCGTTCACCATCGCGCAACATGACGAGGTCTACACCGATCCGGACACGGGTAACCCCCGGACTGCCGCTGGTGTAGAAATCGATAACCGCATGAACTACAGGCGTTATGGACCCGAAATATCGGTCCTACAGGGTTTTGGCAAATTCTCGTTTGGTCTGCGCATGAAAGGCCAGTTGTGGGACTACGAGGATGCGGAAGTCGTTCCTGAATACGATCATGAGTACTTTTTATTCGGCGGCAGTGCGCAGTACAAGTTCGCTGCAAGCTCTCTTTTACGCTTTACGGTCGAGAAGTCGAGCCGGCGTTATAGCAATCGACCCTCCTACGATCTTAATGGCAACCAGCTGGTCACCAACCCGGCGCTGCGTTACGACTACCTGGAATTCGGAGTGCTCGCACGACAGCGTATTACCGATGACATCTGGTTCGGCTTTGGCTATGAACTCATGGATCGGCAGGACCGCTATGTCGGTTACAACGATTTCACGCGTGACGCGTATAACTTCGAGTTTCACTGGGCCCCGGGCCGGCGCTTCGATCTCGAGTTGAATGCCTACTATCGCAATTACGACTATCCGAATGCGTTTGCGTATAACAACCCGGTTGCCGGGCCGAAGACACTCGAATCGATCGACGGCGAGTTTCTCGCAACCTGGCGCATTACGCAGCGTTTGAAGCTCGTCGCCCAGATTGAGTACCGCGAGACCGCCTCGACCGATACCCGTATCGAATACGACCGCACACGCTACTCCCTTGGCGTGCTCTGGGAACAGTGATTTAGCGCAGAAACTGCCGGGCCCTGAAAGCGCCCCAGTTTGTTAAGATGGCGCGTTTTCCCGAACGCGACTATTTCCCGACGTGGACGTTACCCCGATCCTCGAATCTCTGAACGACGCTCAGCGCCAGGCTGTTACAGCGCCGTCCGAGCCCACGCTTGTTATTGCCGGTGCCGGCAGTGGCAAGACCCGCGTGCTCGTCCATCGTGCCGCGTGGCTGATCGACGTCGAAGGGCTGTCACCCAACAGCCTGCTGGCTGTTACGTTTACGAATAAGGCCGCGGCCGAGATGCGCGGTCGCATCGAGTCCTTGCTCAACATGCCGGTCGGCCACCTCTGGATCGGCACATTTCATGGACTCGCGCACCGCCTGTTGCGGCGTCACTGGCGCGAGGCCAGCCTGCCGCAGAACTTCCAGATTATCGACTCGGATGACCAGCTTCGCCTAATCAAGCGGCTGCTCAAGAACCTCGAGATCGACGATAGCCGCTGGGTACCGCGAGAGATTCAGTACTTCATCAACGGTCAGAAGGACGAGGGGCTGCGGCCGCAACACCTCGATGATGAAGGGGACCCAACGCGGCGGCAGATGATCGCGCTCTACCAGTCCTATGAAGAGGTCTGCCAGCGTGGCGGGCTTGTCGATTTTGCCGAGCTCCTGCTGCGCGCCCATGAACTCTGGCGTGACAATGCCGAGCTGCTCGATCACTACCGGCGGCGCTTTCAGCACCTTCTCGTTGACGAATTCCAGGACACCAATTCGATCCAGTATGCCTGGCTGCGGCTGCTCGCCGGTGACAAGGGAATCCCGTTTGTTGTTGGCGACGATGACCAGTCCATCTACCGCTGGCGCGGCGCGCGGGTCGAACACATTTATCGCTTCCAGAAGGATTTTCCATCGGCATCGGTCATCAAACTGGAGCAGAACTACCGCTCGACCGCGACGATTCTCAATGCGGCAAACGCTGTCATCGCGAATAACACCTCACGCATGGGCAAGAACCTGTGGACAGACGGCGCCGAGGGCGAATCGATCAAGGTCTATGCCGCGTACAACGAACGCGACGAATCAGACTTCGTCATAGGTCGGCTTCGCGACTGGATCGACCAGGGCAATCTGCGTGCTGATGCGGCGATCCTGTATCGCTCAAATGCGCAGTCTCGTGTACTTGAGGAAGGCCTGATCAACGCCGGCATTCCCTACCGTGTGTACGGTGGCCTGCGGTTCTTCGAGCGTGCCGAAATCAAGGACGCGCTTGCCTACCTGCGACTCATTTCCCATCGCGACGACGATTCGTCGTTTGAACGCATTGTTAACAAGCCGACACGTGGTATCGGCGCACGCACAGTCGAAATCATGCGCGCGTATGCGCGCGCGAACAGCTGTTCATTGTGGCGTGCCGCGGGAGCCGTGGCCAGCGACGAGCTCAATGGTCGTGCCGCCAACGCGGTGCTCGCATTCCTGAACCTGATCGAAGTGATGTCGCGCGACATTGCCGGGATGGACCTGCAGGAGAAGGTCGACCACACCATCCATGCCAGCGGGCTTATCGAGTTTTTCAAGAAGGACAAGGGAGAGAAGGGCGAGACCCGTGTCGAGAACCTGCTCGAGCTGGTTAGCGCAGCGCAGGGCTTCGAGCCGGACCCGGCCCAGGAGATGTCGCCGCTCGACGAGTTCCTCTCGCATGCCGCCCTCGAAGCAGGTGAAGGCCAGGCGGACGCCTGGGAAGATTGTGTCCAGCTGATGACGATGCACTCCGCCAAGGGCCTCGAATTTCCCCTCGTGTTCCTGTCCGGCATGGAGGACGGCCTGTTCCCTCACCAGCGATCCATCGCGGATCCCAGTGGTCTCGAGGAAGAGCGCCGCCTCTGCTACGTGGGCATCACACGCGCCAAGCAAACACTGTACGTCACTTACGCCGAACAACGTCGCCTGTATGGAATGGATAATTTTTCCCAGCCATCAAGGTTCATTGCCGAGATTCCTGATGAACACGTCGAGGAAATCCGGCCGCGCGTCCAGGTAACGCGGCCGATGCGTTCACCGGCGCGCAGATCGAAAGCGACCGATGCTGGAGGCGAGCTCGGTATAAGGCTGGGTCAGCGCGTTCGGCACGGAAAATTTGGCGACGGCGTCATTCTTAACTGCGAAGGACAGGGCGCACATGCGCGAGTTGAGGTGAATTTTGAGACAGCCGGCACAAAATGGCTCGTTCTGAGCTATGCAAATCTCGATCTGATGTAAACTTACAGCCTGAAGCAGCGTCGTTCGCTGCTCGGACATCCTAGAAGAAAAATGAAAATTCTCATTCTCGGTGCAGGGCAGGTCGGCTCATCAGCTGCGTATCACCTGTCGCGCGAAGAGGCCAACGAGGTCACTGTTGTCGACATGCGGCCTGAGGTGCTGCGCGAATTGCAGGACCGGCTCGATATCCGCACCGTAGTTGGTCATGCCGCGCATCCTGAGGTGCTCGATCGCGCTGGCGCGAATGATGCTGACATTGTCGTCGCCCTCACCGACGCCGACGAAACCAACATGGTCGCCTGCCAGGTGGCCTACACGCTGTTCCACACGCCGACGAAGATTGCTCGTATACGCGCGGCGGAATACATGAATGCCAAGGACCTCTTCACGCAGGACGCGATCCCGGTCGACGTGCGTATCAGCCCCGAGCAGCTGGTATGTGAGTACGTTGAGCAGCTGATCCTGTATCCCGGGGCATCACAGGTTCTCGATTTTGCTGACGGTCGTGTCCGCCTGGTCGGCGTAAAGGCTGATCGCGATGGCCTGCTGGTCGGCCAGCGCATCGCAACGCTTAAAGAACATGTGCCCAACACAGAGGGTCGAATCGCCGCGATTTATCGGCAAGGCAAAGCCATGCTGCCAGAGGGAGACACGGTCATCCAGGAGGGTGACGAGGTCTTTTTCATCGCTGATCGCAAGGACATTCGTGTCTTCATGAGCGAGATGCGGCGTCTTGAAGACCCGGTTCGCCGCGTCGTCATCGCCGGTGGCGGAAATATTGGCGTGCGGCTGGCGCTCGCGCTCGAGCAAACCAACCAGGTCAAGATTATCGAGCGAGACCCGCGCCGGGCGCGCCACATTTCTGAACAGCTCAACAAGGCGATTGTGCTCGTGGGTGATGCTGCCGACGAGGAGCTGCTGCTCGAGGAGAACATCGATAACGTTGACGTGTTCTGTGCCCTGACAAACTCCGAGGAGGCCAACATCCTGAG
Organism: uncultured Woeseiaceae bacterium; assembly: GCA_945787435.1. GTDB lineage: Bacteria > Pseudomonadota > Gammaproteobacteria > Steroidobacterales > Woeseiaceae > UBA1847. Next base: position 4,300 of record CALZHX010000320.1, on the reverse strand, counting down.
TTCCATGCTTGCTAAACGACTCGGCTCAAACAAAGTCATGGCACTCATTAACCGCGCTTCTTATGTAGACCTGGTCGAGGCGGGCAGCATTGATATCGCAATCTCGCCACAGCAGGTCACAATCGGCTCGCTGTTGGCACATGTGCGGCGCGGCGATGTCGTCAGGGTGCACTCGCTGCGGCGCGGCGCGGCCGAAGCCATCGAAGCTATCGCACATGGCGAGGAGGGCGAATCCAAGGTTGTCGGTCGCAAGATCGAGGATATCGATCTCCCCAAAGGTGCCGCCATCGTCATGCTGGTGCGCGACGGCCAGGTCATCATCGCGCACCACGATACGGTTGTTGAAACCGACGACCACGTGATCCTGTTCCTGACCGACCGCCGCAAAATAGAAAACCTGGAAAAATTGTTCCAGGTCGGCGTGTCCTTCGTCTAGGCGTATACCCACACGATGAACTGGACAGTAGTACAGAGAATTCTTGGACTGCTGGTCATGATGTTCAGCCTGACGATGTTACCGCCCGTCCTTATTGCGGTTCTGTTCGAAGAGCCCACGTGGCTGCCGTTCGTCGAAGCCTTTGGCCTTACGTTTGTGGCCGGCCTGCTGATCTGGATACCGGTACACCGGTCGCGCAAGGATTTGCGGCTTCGCGACGGCTTCCTGGTTGTTGCGGCGTTCTGGACGGTGCTGGGCACCTTCGGTGCCGCGCCATTGTATTTCGCCGATGCGATTACCTTGTCCATCACGGACGCAGTTTTCGAATCCATGTCCGGGCTCACGACGACTGGCGCGACCATACTCACCGGCCTCGACGAGTTACCGCGCTCGATTCTCTACTATCGACAACAGCTACAGTGGCTTGGTGGTATGGGAATCATCGTACTGGCAGTCGCGGTACTTCCTATGCTTGGCGTCGGCGGCATGCAGCTGTATCGCGCCGAAACTCCGGGGCCCGTCAAGGACACAAAGCTGACACCGCGCATTACGGAAACGGCAAAGGCGCTGTGGTATGTATATCTCGCATTCACGATTGCGTGTGCAGTCAGCTACATGGTTGCCGGGATGGGTTGGTTTGATGCCTTGTGTCACGCGTTTTCTACCGTCGCCATCGGCGGCTTCTCAACTCACGACCTCAGCATCGGCTATTTCAACAGCGCGGCAATCGATATCGTCGCTATCGTGTTTATGTTCGCGGCCGGCATTAATTTCTCGCTGCACTTTTTTGCCTGGCGCTACGTGTCGATAAAGCACTACGCTCAGGACCCCGAGTTTCAGGCCTACACGCTGATCCTCATCGCGCTTTCGGTACTCGTTGTCGCGGGCCTGTTTTATCATCGCAGTTACACAAATCCCGGAGACGCTGTTATCAACGGCGTTTTCCAGGCTGTGTCGATCGCGACCACCACGGGGTTCACAACGGCCAACTACGCAACCTGGCCCGTTTTCCTCCCGGTTGCATTGATCTTTGCGAGCTTCATCGGTGGCTGTGCTGGCTCGACCGCCGGCGGCATCAAGGTCATCCGCTGTCTGTTGATCTACAAACAGGGTGTGCGCGAGATTGCGCGGCTGGTTCATCCAAGTGCCGAGATTCCGGTCAAACTTGGCAACAAGGCCGTGGGATTCCGTGTTGTTGACGCTGTATGGGGATTCTTCTCCGTATACATTGTTGTGTTCGTTGTGCTGATGCTTTTGATGATGGCAACGGGCCTGGACCAGGTGACCGCATTCTCCGCAATAGCTGCCACATTGAATAATCTTGGACCCGGCCTCGGCGACGTCGCGACCGGCTTCATGACGCTGAGTGATACGGCGAAGTGGGTCGCAGTTGCAGGCATGTTGCTCGGCCGACTTGAGATATTCACTTTGCTGGTTCTGATTACGCCAACGTTCTGGCGCCACTGAGACGATGGCGCCACAAAACCTGTTTGACCGCATCAGCAATATCACAGGCAAAACCACCTCCTGGCTGACACTGGCGATGGTCATTTTGACGTCGGTCATCGTCATCATGCGCTATGTTTTCGATGCCGGACTCATCTGGATGCAGGAGTCGGTTACGTGGATGCATGCCGCTGTGTTCATGATCGGCGCCGCTTACACGCTGCTGCACGAAGAGCACGTCCGGGTTGACATTTTCTACCGCAAGATGAGCGAGCAGAGTCGCGCTATCGTCGATCTGATCGGCGTTGTTTTCTTCCTGCTGCCACTCTGTGGGTTCCTCGCTCTCATGGCCTACGATTTCGCCGCGGCGGCCTGGTCGATACATGAAACCTCGCGCGAGCCCGGCGGCCTGCCTTACCCGATGATCCCGTTGTTGAAATCGATAGTCATCGTCATGCCTGTGGCTGTCGCCCTGCAGGGGATATCAATGTTGATGCGGTCGATCGCAACATTAAGGCGTAAGCGATAGTGGAGTGGGTCGCGCTATTGCTGTTCGTGTCGGTGATCCTGGTGTTGCTGGCGGGCTTTCCGGTTGCGTTTACGCTGGGCGGCACGGCGTTAATCTTCGCGGGCGTCGGAGTGCTGACCGGCGAGTTCAATGCGGCACTGCTGTCCGGGTTGCCGAATCGCGTGTTCGGCATCATGAACAACGAGACACTGGTCGCAGTGCCCTTGTTCGTATTCATGGGTGTCACTCTCGAGCGTGCGCGGATTGCCGAGGACTTGCTCGAGACGCTGAGTGGATTGTTCGGCAGCCTGCGTGGGGGGCTGGGGATCTCTGTCACGCTTGTGGGAATGCTTCTGGCTGCGAGCACTGGCATCGTGGGCGCAACAGTCGTGACCATGGGCCTGCTCTCGTTGCCAACGATGTTGCGTCGCGGCTACTCGCCGGAAGTATCAACAGGAACAATCTGTGCGTCGGGTACGCTGGGCCAGATTATTCCGCCATCGATTATTCTCGTCATGCTGGGTGATGTCATGACATCGGCCTATCAGCAGGCACAGCTCGAAATGGGTATTTTTTCGCCAAAGACAGTGTCCGTCGGTGACCTGTTTGCCGGCGCGTTGATTCCGGGCCTGTTGCTGGTACTTTTGTACGTGCTCTACATTGTTGCTGTTGCGCTTTTCAAGCCGCAGTCGATGCCCGCGCACAGTAATGGCCCCCACGATAGTGTTAGCTACGTGCAGGTTCTCCGGGCATTAGTACCGCCGTTGGCGCTCATTTTCGCCGTGCTCGGATCTATCCTGGCCGGCGTCGCAACCCCCACCGAAGCAGCGGGCGTTGGCGCGATGGGCGCATTGCTGCTTGCCATTGGCCGCAGGCAGCTTAGTCTCCCGCGCCTTCAGGAAGTCATGCAAAGCACATTGCGTATCAGCAGTATGGTGTTCCTGATTCTAATCGGCGCATCGATATTCTCGCTCGTCTTCCGTGGGTACGGCGGTGACGATGGCGTGCGCGCGGTTCTTGAGTCATTGCCCGGCGGGGTCGTCGGCGCAGTGATTGTTGTAATGCTCGTGATGTTCCTGCTCGGATTCGTGCTCGACTTCATCGAGATCACATTTGTCGTGGTCCCGATTGTCGGCCCGGTGTTGCTCGCGATGGGGCTCGACCCGGTCTGGCTTGGCATCATGATCGCGATCAACCTGCAGACCTCATTCCTGACGCCGCCTTTTGGTTTCGCGTTGTTCTATTTACGGGGTGTCGCGCCGCCCGAGGTCACAACGCCACAAATCTATCGTGGCGTAATTCCGTTCGTCGCAATCCAGCTATTTGCGTTGCTGCTGCTTGCCGTTTTCCCGGGTCTCGTCACCTGGCTGCCTGAGCAAATTTACGGTAGCTAGGCGGATTTTCGCGCGACCGCAGCTGTAAACACGACGTCAGTTGAACTGTTCAGCGCGGTCTCTGCGGAGTCCTGCAAAACGCTGATCACGAAGCCAACTGCGACAACCTGCATCGCGATGTCGTTGGAGATGCCGAACAGGCCGCAACTTAGCGGAATGAGTAACAGAGAACCGCCGGCGACGCCTGATGCGCCACAGGCCGATAGCGCTGCAATTACGCTGAGCAACAATGCCGTCGGCAGATCGACCACAATGCCAAGCGTATGTGTCGCTGCCAGCGTAAGCACCGTGATTGTTATGGCCGCGCCGCCCATATTGATTGTCGCGCCCAGAGGAATCGACACGGAGTAGGTGTCTTTCTCGAGATCGAGGCGTTCGCAAAGGGCCAGGTTCACAGGGATGTTCGCCGCCGAACTGCGGGTAAAAAAGGCCGTCACACCACTTTCCCGTAGTGCGGTCAGAACAATAGGGTACGGATTGGTCCGCGTTCGAACCCAGACGATAAGCGGATTGACG
>CALZHX010000319.1 GCA_945787435.1 uncultured Woeseiaceae bacterium | reverse complement strand
TGGTGCGTTCAATCGATGCGGGCGATATCACGCCCATCAATGCCGAGTAGGGCACATTGATGGCGGTGTAGGCCAGCATCATTAGCGAGTACGTTACATAGGCGTAGATGAGCTTACCGATGTAGGAAAAATCAGGACTGGCAAACATTGCATAGCCACAAAGTCCGTAGGGGACGGCGCCCCACAGTAGGTACGGTCGAAATTTTCCCCAACGAGAATTTGTCCGGTCTGCGATCAGACCCATTATCGGGTCACTTACCGCGTCCAGGATCTTGGTCAACAGGAACATGGTTCCGACGGCCGCTGCTGTCAGGCCGAAGATGTCCGTGTAGTAATAGAGCAGGAATACGTTGAACGTAGCAAAAAAGAAATTGGACGCGGTGTCACCCAGGCCATAGCCCAATTTTTCTCTGAACTTGAGTTTTTCCAATTCGCTTGCCTCGACGTGTGTCAGGTACTACCGCGGCGAGCTTCGAGTTGCTGTCTCACCTCATACGCTTTTTCTTCAGTAATCGTGTACGTAGTTATTGCCCAGATCGCGATAGCGGAGGCTGCGAACGGTATGAAAACGTCGAAAATACGCAGCAGGTATATCGTTCTCGCCGTTTGTTCTCCGCCAAGAACCACGTCAAAGCCGGTTGCGTTCAGGAGGAATCCTCCAGCCGCCAATGCGGCCGCCATGCCGAGCTTCACGACCCACCAGAATATCGAGCCATACATTCCTTCCCGCCGTTCGTGCGTATTAAGCTCGTCCGCATCGACCACGTCGGCAACCATTGCAGGTATCAGCGTGAACAGGCCACTCAGGCCAAACGCCATCAGCGGTGCCGGAAGCAGGACCAACCATGGGTATTCGGGGTTGTAACAAAACCATTTGAGCAAGTATCCCAGCATTGAGATACCGGTCGTGACGTAGAACGCTCGGCGTTTGCCAAACTTGGGGCACAGCCACGTGACAAGAAAAATGACCACGAAAGACGAGACTGCACCCAGAGCTCCCGCGTGTCCTACGAACTCGGAGCCCGCATTGGTGTCGCCACCGAAAACGTAATAGATAATGACGTACGACTGGAATGCCGCAATCATGATAAAGCCATTGAACACAAGAAATGTGGCGGCGCACAGCTTCAGGAAGGGCTTGAATTTGAGGGCTTTGGCGAAACCGACAAAAAACTCCTTCAGGTTGCGCATTATCACAGCGCCAGCACTCTCAACTGGCGTATTTTTTTCTTCAGCCTCTGCAACCGCGACAGCTTTATAACGCTCGCGCAGGAAAATTGCCGGCATCACGCCCAGGATCACAACAACGATGGCGATGATGATGGCCAGGTCGCCAGCGCCTTCTACCATGTCTTTTTCGACGAGGTCGACACCGAAACCCAGCATCGAGTCGTCGGACTGAAACAGCAGTTTGTTCTGCATGAGCAGAAGGAAATACGGTGCGATGACATAGGCAATTGTGCCGACGATATTCTGTACGCCCATTAGGCGCGTGCGCTCGTGGTAGTCGGGGGTCAGCTCGTAGCCGAGCGCAACCCAGGGTGTGGCGAATACCGTGTAGCCCAGGTAAAAGAGGATCGAGCCGCCAAGAAAGTACCAGAAATAGAAAGCCTCGCTCTTCCCTACAGGCAATTGCCAGAGGACTGCGAACACGATGCCGACCGCGATAGCGCCAAAAAAGATGTACGGACGTCGTCGCCCGAACCGTGATTCGGTGTTGTCGGAGATATAGCCCATCAACGGGTCGGTGATGGCGTCAGTTATCCGGGGCAGGGCGCCGAGCAACCCTATGAGTGCTGGATTCATGCCGAGGCCGAGATTGAGAACAATCACCATGCCGCCCATAGCGGCAGCGAGAATATTGTTCACGAACGCGCCAGTACCAAAGATCAGTTTTTGATGAAACGGGATTCTGTCTTCGGGTGCCGTAACGTGATGCGTGGCCTCGCTCATGCCAATCGTCCCCACCCAGTATCTGGGCATTATTATTATTCGCCCGATCCTCCAGCAAATTGACAGCGCTGTCAAATGTTGCTAAAAGTCGGTTTGATAAATCAATTGTCAGGATGACATTCTCGGGCGCCAATTGCGACCCGTCGATTCCCTAGAAATGAGCGCCTCCCAAGAAAAACCAAAAAAGACTTCTGAGGCGATCAATGAACGCGTAAAAGCGTTGCTTGCCCGGATGACGTTGACCGAAAAAATCGGCCAGATGTGTCAGGTTGATGCAAGTGCAGGTTATGCCCCGGATTATCTTGGCGAGGATCTACGGGCAGGTCGTATAGGCTCGGTGCTCAATGTTGTTGACGTTAATGCAGTAAATGAGCTGCAGCGCATTGCCGTTGAGGAAAGCCGCCTTGGCATACCTCTTCTGGTTGGTCGTGATGTCATCCATGGTTTCAGGACAATTATGCCTATTCCGCTTGGGCAGGCAGCGTCGTGGAACCCTGATCTCGTCGCAGAGGGCGCGCGGGTAGCGGCTCTCGAAGCAGCAACCGCAGGTATTAACTGGACGTTTGCGCCAATGATCGATATTTCGCGCGATGCGCGCTGGGGGCGTATCGCCGAGAGTCTTGGTGAGTGCGTACTGCTTGCGAGCAGACTCGCCGTAGCTATGGTCGAAGGTTTCCAAAGCGACGACCCTGCAGCCCGCGGCGCGATTGCCGCATGTGCGAAGCATTTTGCAGGCTATGGGGCGGTCGAAAGTGGCCGCGACTACGCGACGACCAACATTCCGGAAACGAAGCTACGCAATGTGTACATGCGGCCGTTTAATGCAGCCGTGGATGCCGGCGTGATGTCTCTGATGACCTCGTTCTCTGATCTCAATGGTATCCCTGCGACAGGCAACGAGTTCCTGTTGCGGCAGGTGCTGCGAGACGAGTGGAAGTTTGATGGCTTCGTTGTCAGCGACTGGGATTCTATTCGGCAATTGCAGATTCATGGGCTGACCGAGAATGACAGAGAGTCGGCCTTCGAGGCTGCGGCGGCGGGTGTGGATATGGAAATGGCCGGCGATGCCTACAACACACACCTCGGGGAGTTAGTCGAATGTGGGCGCATCGACATAAATGATGTAGATGTCGCAGTCGCAAATATCTTACGCGCCAAGTTTCGACTTGGATTGTTTGAAAGTGCCAGCACAGATCCGGAAGCGTTGCCATCGATTGGCAACGATCATGCCTTGGAAACCGCACAGCAAGCAGCATTGCAGAGTGTCGTCATGCTCAAGAATGACAACGCGGTGTTGCCGCTATGTGCAGAAAAACTGAGTTCGATCGCAATTATCGGACCGCTGTCCGATGCGCCGTACCAGCAGCTTGGCACCTGGATATTTGACGGCGATACGGACCTTAGCATCACGCCGATGCACGCAATTCACAGCCTTGTCGGCCATGACCTGAACGTTCGTTATGTGCGTGCGATGGAGCATTCGCGTAGCAAGGTAAATGATGCGTTTGACGACGCGGTTGAGATTGCACGCGATTCGGATGCTGCGGTCTTGTTCCTTGGTGAAGAATCGATTCTCTCCGGGGAAGCGCACTCACGCGCTGACATAAATCTGCCGGGCGACCAGGCCGAACTCGTGCGACGCATCAGGGAAACCGGCAAGCCGGTCATCGCCGTGATTCTGGCCGGCAGGCCGCTGACGCTCACGAATATCGTCGACCAGGTCGATGCCATATTGTACGCGTGGCACCCAGGTTCGATGGGCGGCCCGGCGATTGCGGATCTGTTGTTCGGCGTCGAGTCGCCTTCCGGCAAGTTGCCGGCGACGTTCCCGCGCATGGTGGGCCAGATCCCGATCTATTACAGCCAAAAGAACTCCGGAAAGCCGGCGACAAGAGACAACATCGTGCATATCGATGACATCGATACACGCGCACCGCAAACGTCGTTCGGCATGAGCGCATTCCACCTCGATACGCATTTCACGCCATTGTTCGCATTCGGGCATGGATTGTCATATGCGGATTTCGCGTACGAGAACATCCGAGTAAGTGCAGATCAGATCGGTCTGGGCGACACGGTCACGATCAGTGCGGATCTTGTCAACAAAGGGGATGTAGCTGCCGAGGAGGTCGCGCAGCTCTATATTCGTGACCTTGTGGGTAACGTGACGCGCCCGGTCAGGGAGCTTAAGGGCTTCAAACGTTTGCGCCTTGAGCCGGGGCAGAAGATCACGGTTGATTTTCAGCTGCATACCGATGACCTGGCGTTTTACGGGCGAAACATGCAGCGGATGACCGAGCCCGGTGAGTTTCACGCCTGGGTTGGCGGTAGCTCGGAGGCACAGCTCAGAACCGAGTTTCGAATCGCCGCAGGCGACCAATAGAGGGGATGGCATGCAATGAATCAATGTAG
>CALZHX010000318.1 GCA_945787435.1 uncultured Woeseiaceae bacterium | reverse complement strand
AGCAATTGTTCCTCGACGGCCACCTCGGTGTCGCCGGGTTCTGCAACAGTCTCCTCAACCGGCGGCTCTTCGATCGCCGACTCCACTTCCGGAGGCGCTTCTTCGATCAAAGGTTCTGGCGCCGGCAGCTCGACGATCGCCGATTCCCCGGGAATCTGCTGTGACTCCTGCAATCCGAAGCGCTCTTTGTAAGGATCCAGCAGCCCCATCTGGTTGCCGACGACGGCCGCGAGGGCAATCATTACAACAAGGCCAATCAGGGCGCGCCCCGGACCTCTGTTTTCTTCAACAGGTTCGGCGAAGCGCTCGGGTGCCGGTATGTCTACGGTGATGGACCGGGCCGCCTCTACGTTCAGGGCATCGATGAAATCGGCCATCGACTCGAAACGCGCAACGCGCGAAAACGACAATGCCTTTTTGAGGACTCGCCAGTTGGCTTCGCTGATTTTTTCCAGGCGCTGCGGCTTCATGCCCTCTTCAGCAGCCTCTGCTGCATTGCGAGGACCAAAAACACGATACCCCGCAATCAGCCGGTACAGCAGACATGCCAGGGAGAATACGTCGTCAGACGGCGCCGGTTTTTCACCGGTTAGTACCTGCATGCTCGAGTAAGCCGGGGTTAGCAGCCCGAGTACGCCAGGATCAAAACCCGGATCCTTGTCCAGTTGCTTTTGCCGAACACGGGCGACACCGAAATCGAATAATTTCGCATCGCCATTCGGCATGATCATGATATTGCCCGGTTTGACGTCCGCATGAACGATGCCACACCGATGTGCGTAATCGAGCGCCTTACCGATCTGGCGGACTATCGCGAACGCGCGGTCGAGGTCGATACTCGTTGCGTCGGGCGAGTCTAGAATGTCAGCCAGTGTTCGCCCCTCGAGCCACTCCATGACAATGAAGTACAGATCATCGTCCCTGTCCAGGTCGATGAAACGAACGATGTTCGGGTGTGCGAGGCAGCGCCCTTTGGCCGCCTCCTGCTGAAGAGCTCGCAGCGCAAGTCCGCTCTGCGAGAACTGCGGTGAAAGAACTTTGATCGCCACCGAGGGTGACTCGGTACCGGCTTCGGCGAGCCGCCGATCCAACGCTTTGTACACTACACCCATGCTGCCGCCCGACACGCGTTCCTGCAGCATGAATCGGTCCCGCAAAACTGACCCAATCTGCACGCGGTCATCTGCTGAATCAGGGGACTTCAGTGTCGCGTCCGGGAGCACAACGGTAGAACTCATAGGGTCGTCCGCAGGTGCCGGCCCGGGCGTTGGTGTCGGCGCGGGTTTCGCACTCATGCTCGGCTCGATACGGCCCATCGGTCTGTTCAAGACTGGACTTGTTGGTACCTGCTCGGTGACGTATCGGTCCAGCATCGATTTGACCAGCTGGAAGGTCTCCTTGCGCAGTTCGCCGCTTTCAAACCGCTCCTGGAGAACCCGCCTGATCTCGGCCTCACTGCTTCCGTTGTCGGACAACAGCTTGCCGATACCGTCCTGGATTTCGGCAAGCATGGCGACGTCATCGCTCGTCGTGTCGAGCCGCGAGTCGAAGCTCGTCAGCTGTTCAACGAGGGATTCGCGAATATTGTCGGATTCGGCACTCATATCTGTACGGATTCTACCGTCTGGGTCAATTCCGGACGCGGAACTGGTCGTCAGATTACCTTGCCAGGATTCAGAGTATTTTCGGGGTCCAGGGCGCCTTTTATCGTGCGCATCAAGGAGATCTCGGTGCCGCCCCTGTAGCGCTCCAAACAGGACTTCTTGAACAGACCGACGCCATGCTCGGCACTGAAGCTGCCCTTCATTGATGCGACCAGGTCATAAATTGCCTCGGTTAGCGCCAGTCCTTCATCGAGAAACGCCTCGCCGTCCGCGCCTACTGGCTGGGCAACGTTGTAGTGCAGATTGCCGTCACCCACGTGGCCAAACGCGACCAGCCGAGCCGTCGGCATCATGTTCTGTACCAGACTGTCGCCCTCGGCAAGAAAATCGGCAATGCGCCCCGTTGGCACCGAGATATCGTGCTTGAGATTGGCGCCTTCGGGTTTTTGCGCCTCGGAAATCGAATGGCGCAGCCGCCACAGCTCATCCGATTCCGCCTGGTTTTTGGCGATGACCACGTCTTCAACAAGGCCTTCATCGAAAATCCGCATCAGACTATTCTCCAGTGCTTCGCTATCACCGCCCGCGTCGACCTCGGACAGGACGAACCAGGGATGATCATCGGCAAACGGCCTTCTCACGTCCGGAATATGACGACTGACGAATCGCATGCATCGGTCCGACATGAGTTCAAACGCCTGTATGTCGCCGCCCATTTCGTCACGAAGGCGCGCAAGTAACTCGACTGCTTTACCTGGTGCGTTGAGTGCGGCCAGGACGGTTGTTGTGTTGCCGGGGTGCGGCCACAGTTTGAGTGCGGCTGCCGTAATGATGCCAAGGGTACCTTCGCTGCCAATGAACAGCTGCTTCAGGTCAAACCCCGCCGTGTCTTTGCGAAGCGTTCTCAGACCATCCCAGACGGTGCCGTCAGCAAGAACCACCTCCAGACCGAGCACTTGCTGCCGTGCGGTGCCGTAGCGCAGCTCGTTGATGCCGCCGGCGTTGGTCGACAGGTTGCCACCGATTTGACAGCTGCCTTCGGCGGACAGGCTCAGCGGAAAAAAATGACCCGAATCGGCAGCGGCTGCCTGCACGTCGGCCAGGATGCAGCCTGCTTCAACGAGAATCGATGAATCCTCTTTGTCGATTCGGCGTATCCGGTTCATACGAGATAAGGACAGCACTACCTGCTCGCCTGAAGCGTCGGGAATGGCACCGCCGCAGAGCCCGGTGTTGCCGCCTTGCGGTACGACCGAAACACCCTCAGACGCGCACGCCCGAACAACGTCGGCCACCTGGGTTGTGGTCGATGGCGACACCATGATTGAAGTCTTGCCTCTTAGCCGACCGCGCCTCTCCGTCACGTGCGGTTCGAGATCGGCGGCATCGGTCGTCCAACCACGGTCGCCAACGATACTTTTTAGTGACTCAAGCAACACTGTCATTCTCGAAATTGGCTTGGGATGCAAACGTACTCCAGTCAATATTGCTGCCGCAAAAGACCAGTACAGTGGTCTTGCCGCGTAAAGAATCTCTCAACGGGCCGATTAATGCTGCAGTACTGGCGGCACAGGCAGGTTCGATGGCAAATTTCATCTTTTCAAACAGCAGCCCCATAGCCGATCGCAACTGTAAGTCATCGACAAGCGTGAGCCGATTCACGTTCTGTTTGCACAATGAATAGGAATACGGCATCGCAAACGGCGCTCCCAGGCTATCGGCAATAGTCCGCACGTTTTCTATCGATCTCGGCTCACCGGCTGCAAAACTCCTGTGCATGGAATCCGCGCCAACAGGTTCCACGCCGATGATCTCACTGTCAGGTCTGATTTGTTTAATCGCATTGGACACGCCAGCGATAAGGCCGCCACCGCCTATCGGCACGACAATCGCGTCAAATTGGTCACATTGTTCGCAAATCTCGAGCCCAAGCGTCCCCGTGCCCGTCGCGATCTCCTGCCCTTCGAAGGGATGTACGAAATACCGGCCCTCGTCTTTCTGGATGCTTTCCGCTGCGTCGAAGGCCTTGTGAATATCGTCTACCAGGACTAACTCCGCACCATAGCGGCGACAGGCCTCAACCCGAGCAGGATTTGCTGTACTGATCATAACGATCTTTGCGCTCGTGCCCACAGCGTGGGCTGCGAATGCCGTCGCAATTGCATGGTTACCTGCGCTGACTGCCGTGACGCCTGCCGCACGTTGCGCGTCGCTCAGGCCAGTGACGACGGCAAGTGCGCCGCGCGCCTTGAATGTCCCTGTGTGTTGCAAGAACTCCAGCTTGCCATGGATTTGCGTGCCTTCACCCACCAGTTCTTCAAGCGCAGCGCAGCGCATCATCGGAGTTCGCACGATTCGCGACTGCAGCCTGTCGCGCAAGGCAACGATAGCTTCAAGTGACGGAGTGCTACCCATGTAACACCAGGACAGCTACCAAAGACAAACTTATGTAAAATGCACCACAATACAGCAATGGGTAATTCCCCAGATTTAAACGAGATACGCGCACTTCCTGATAATACTTGCGCTATACATAAGAGTTGATTACTTTCGAACGACGGTATCCTCCACTTTCGATACCGGCGCTTGTGTGCGAACTGTGGCAGAGAATGCAGCCGCACGAAAGCCGCTTTGGGTACACGCATGGAATTTGACGATCTTTCGCAGTCCGGCATCCGGCGACTAGCCGACTTTTCTCCGTATCTGGATCAACTGGCCGGCCTCGCCCAGGAAATGGGCCTGCGTCAGCGCAGCAACCTTGTGCATCTGGAAGGCGGCCTTCACCAACACTGGTCTCTGGGACAGAACAACATCTTGAGCTGGTCGCCTCTGGACGACGGGATCCTCATCCTCGTAGTGCCGCACTACGCAATCGCTGAGTACACCTCTCCGCAACAGGACAGTAATAAGGCGCAGGTGTCAGCAAATTTCATCACCGAACTGATTTCCGGGGAACGTCAGCTGTCGTTGCCGCAGATGCAAAAAGTGGCGCGCCTGCTGGCCGTCGAGCCCGTCCATCTGAAACTGAGGCAGCCATTGACCGGGCATCCGACCGAAACGAAAATTATCGAAAAAATGATTCGTCGCTACGGCATCAATTACGTCGCCAGTCGTGCCGTGACGCTGTTCGATATCGTTGGTTTTAGCCTGCTCACACCGTTTGAGCAGATGACACAACTAAACAGCTTGTCATATTCGCTCAATTCAGCGCATGCGAAGATGCTGGAGCAGGATGTCGGCATCAACTTCGCCCGGTCATCGAGTGGCGATGGGTTTTATGTCTGGAACCGGGATGACGGTCTTGAGGCCAACGTCAATCTCTATCACTTCATGCATATTGTTCTCGCGGACAATGCGATCGCGCGCGGTAAGACCTCGTCTAAAGCGGTGCCACGATTGAGGGCGTGTTTTCATGTTGGCGCCTGTTACGAATTCCACCAGGCCGAAGGACTCAATCCGACGATGCACGACTTTATCGTTGGCGATGTCACGATT
>CALZHX010000317.1 GCA_945787435.1 uncultured Woeseiaceae bacterium | reverse complement strand
CTGCTCCAGGAAGTCGCCGAGGAACCGACAATAACCGTACAAGGCGTTTACCGGGTTACCGTCGCCATCAACCATGTCGTCGGGCATCGAATAATAAGCCCGAAACACGTAAACACTGGCGTCAATCAGATACTGCATCAGCCAACCGGGGTCAGAGCCCAAGGGCTCTGACCCCTATTCATGGAAGTGCACGTCGACGATTTCCTTGCCGTCGGCGAGATGGCCTGATAGCCGCGCATGCAACGGACTCGAGCGTGGGATGTGCGCGAGCAGGTATTTCATCTGGTCAGCAAGCACGCGACGTCCTTTCAGGTAAATGTACTCGGCGTAGGTCGGTGTAAACGGCACAGCAATTAGTTGCATCGCAGCCTGCTCCGGTGTCCGGCCACCCTTGTAGTTGTTGCAGCGCCGGCATGCCGTCGCGACATTGTTCCAGGTGTCACCGCCACCACGCGAAATCGGCGTAATGTGGTCGCGAGTAAGGTCGCGCGTTGGGTAGCGCATTGCGCAATAAAGACACAGGTTCGCATCTCGCTTGAACAATGTGCGGTTGTTCAGTGGGGGCACGTACTCGTCGCGATTTCGGGAAAGTCCCTGGCTTGTGCCGTGTGTTGCGATAATTGAATTGACGTCAACCTTGCTGCGCAAGCCACTCAGGCTACTGTAACCGCCGAACACGGTATAGAGTAGCGTGCCGGTCTGGTAGGCAACCTGATCGGCATGATAAAGCCGGACGGCCTCCCGGTAGTCAATCCACTCGAGTGGCATCCCAGCTACATCCGTTCGCAACACCTGCTGCGAGATATCTGTAACGATTCCTGCAAGCACCGGTCTACTCCGTCGTGCCCCGCACGACTATGCTTGCTTAGTTTGCCGAACGCGCGTCAAAAAGCAACACGTATCGCTACAGAGCCTTGAACACCGCGTCCAGACTGTTTTTCGCGTCACCAAACAACATGCGCGTGTTCTCCTTGAAGAACAGCGGGTTTTGCACGCCTGCATAACCCGTCGCCATACTGCGCTTGAGAACGATTGTCGTTTTGCCCTTCCAGCACTCAAGCACTGGCATACCCGCAATCGGGCTGTCCGGGTCGGTTTGCGCCGACGGGTTTACGATATCGTTTGCGCCGATAACCATTGATACATCGACGTCAGGGAAATCCTCGTTGACTTCATCCATCTCGAATACGATGTCGTAGGGTACTTTGGCTTCGGCCAGCAGCACGTTCATGTGACCCGGCATACGACCGGCAACCGGGTGAATACCGAAGCGCACGTTCACGTTGCTATCACGCAGAGCACACGTAATCTCATAAACAATGTGCTGTGCCTGCGCAACGGCCATGCCATAACCAGGAATAATCATGACTTCTTTCGCGCCGGCAAGCAGCGCCGCCGTGTCATGGGCCTCAATAGCAATAACCTCGCCCTGGTCCTCGCCATCACTCTTCGCCGCAGTGCCACCACCGGTACCGAAGCCGCCGGCGATTACCGCCAGGAACTTGCGATTCATGGCACGGCACATTATGTAGCTTAGGATCGCGCCACTGGAACCAACCAGCGCGCCCGTTACGATCAGCAGGTCATTCTCAAGCATGAAGCCCGTTGCGGCGGCCGCCCAGCCCGAATAGCTGTTGAGCATCGAAACGACCACAGGCATGTCAGCACCGCCGATCGCCATGACCATGTGAATACCGAATAGCAACGCGATGGCCGTCATGATGATGAGCGGTTCCAGCCCACCGCCTGCAGCCGACTGGATGACGAAATCACGGCCAAACCAGATGGCGCCGATCAAAAGCGCGAGGTTAAACCAGTGGCGCCCCGGTATTGTCAGCGGCGTGCCACTGATGCGTGCACTCAGCTTGAGAAACGCAATGACCGAGCCCGAGAACGTGACCGCACCGATCAGGATACCGAGATAGGTTTCGATATCGTGAATCGTCAGTTCGACGCCGCTAAGGCCGCTACCGTGGCCCATGAAGTTGGCGAACCCGACCGCAACCGCGGCAGCACCTACGAGGCTGTGCAGGACAGCGACGAGTTCCGGCATTTGCGTCATCTGCACGCGGCGCGCAAGCAGCAGCCCAATGCTGCCGCCGACGAGAAGCGCAACTATCAGCTTGTCGTAGTTCGCGGTTACATCACCGCCGAAGACTGTCGCGAGCAGCGCGATCGTCATACCGATAATGCCGTACCAGTTGCCTCGCCTTGCCGTTTCCTGGTTGGAGAGGCCTCCCAGTGCGAGGATGAACAGGATCGTCGCGATGATATACGAGACGTTTACGATTCCTTCGTTAATCATGACAACCTCACTTCCTGAACATTTCGAGCATGCGGCGCGTTACCGCGAAGCCGCCTGCGATATTGATGGCTGTCACACCGGCCGTCACCACGGCAATCCACATGATCATCTTGTCGGCAGAGCTGATCTGTAACAGCGCGCCAATGATGATGATGCTGGATATCGCATTCGTCACGCTCATGAGCGGCGTGTGCAAGGCGGCCGTCACATTCCAGATCACCATGTAGCCGACGAAACAGGCGAGCACAAACACCGTGAAATGCGCCATGAACGACGGTGGCGCGACCGCTCCCAGCCCGAGCAATGCCAGGCCAGCGGCAACCAGGCCGATAATTGGTCCGGCGATCGACCGTTTTTTTGCTTCGACGACTGGCGCTGGCGCCACCTCTTCGGCCGGCTTCGGCGGTGCAGCTGACAGTTTTGGAGCGGGCGGCGGGTACGTCGTCTCGCCGCCCTTGCAAACCGTCGCGCCGCGCACAACTTCGTCCTCGAAATCGACGACGATATTGCCATCTTTTTCCGGCGTCATGTCGGTGAGCAGATGCCGCAGGTTAGTCGCGTAAAGCTGGCTGGACTGCG
>CALZHX010000316.1 GCA_945787435.1 uncultured Woeseiaceae bacterium | reverse complement strand
GGCATGAAATATTTCGGCCTGATCTGGAAGAATGCCTGGCGCAAGAAGATACGCACTCTTTTGACCATCCTCTCGGTATTCGTCGCCTTCCTGATGTTCGCGTTGCTCAACGCTGTGGGCCAGGCGCTGACGGGTGGTGGCGCGACGATTGAGTCGGCCAGCCGACTGGTTGTTATCGACAAGGTTTCGCTGATCAACCTGTTGCCGATCGCCTATGAAAACAGGATTGCGGCAGTTCCTGGCGTTGCCAACGTGGCGCACGCGACCTGGTTTGGCGGCTACTACCAGGATCAGAAGAACCAGTTCGGGCAGTTTCCGGTCATGCCAGAAGACTATCTCTCGCTGTACCCGGAGCTCGACATACCGGAAGACCAACTAAAGGCATTTCTCGCCAATCGCACCGGCGCATTGCTGGGCAGCACACTGGCTACGAATTACGGCCTGAAGGTCGGCGACAACCTGCCGATCCACTCGACGATCTGGACCAAGAAAGACGGCACCCGGAACTGGGAATTTCAGCTTGAAGGCATATTCACGAATACGTCCTCGGGTGGTTCCGACGCGATGATGCTGTTTCATTACGACTACTTCGATGAGGCAAGGAGAGGCGGACAGGGCCTCGTTGGGTGGTACACCCTGACCTTGAATCAGGGCGCCGATCCCGTCGAGGTTGCCAACGCCATCGATGCAGAGTTTGCCAACTCGCCAAACGAAACGGAGACCAGCACCGAGTCCGCTTTTGCACAGTCGTTCATGGAACAGATGGGCAATATCGCGTTGATTGTGCAACTCATTCTGGGCGCCGTTTTCTTTACCTTATTGCTCGTGACCGGCAACACGATGGCGCAGTCCGTGCGCGAACGTATGGGCGAACTGGCCGTCCTGAAGACGGTCGGCTTCCGCGACCGAACCGTGTTGGGAATCGTGATATCCGAATCAATCCTGATCATGGCAATAGGCGGTGTGCTTGGCCTGCTGGCCGGCATGGGTCTTGCAAAAATGGCGAGTGCAATGTTTTCGGCCATGTCTGGCATTGGCTTGTCCATGTCGGCGAGTTCGCTGGCGCTGGCAATAGCCATCATGATCCTGGCCGGTATTGGATCGGGTATTTTCCCGGCGCTCAAGGCGATGCGTTTGTCGATTGTTGACGCGCTGGCGAGGGGTTAGCCATGCGCTTCCTTAACCAGATATTCGCCGTTACCCGGCTCAACATCCTCAACTTGCCGCAACGCATTGCAACGTCGGTGGTTGCGATCGTCGGCGTCATGGCTGTCGTGCTGGTCTTCGCAGCTGTCATGTCCATGGCCAAGGGTTTCGAGCGAACCATGGTTGCGGCCGGTTCGGACGACGTGGCGATTGTTTTGCGGAGCGGTGCAACGGCCGAATTGACCAGTGGTTTTTCGCAGGATCAGACACTGATCATTGCAGGGATGCCGGGCGTGCTCAAAGATGGTGATCGGCCGATTGCGTCGGCCGAGTTGTTTGTCGTTGTCGATGTAAAAAAACGCGCGACGGGCAAGGACGCCAATGTGCCTTTCCGGGGAGTGCAGCCCGGTGCGTTCGATGTGCGCGAAGGTCTCGAGATCGTTGAAGGCCGCGTGTTCGAGACGGGCAAAAACGAAATGATCGTCGGCCGCGCCGCGCAGCAGGAATTCGAGAACCTCGAGGTTGGCTCAATAGTCAGCCTTGGCCGAGTCGACTGGCAGGTCGTTGGTGCATTCGATGCCGGCGGTACCGTGTCCGAATCCGAGATCTGGACTGATGTCCGGATTCTCCAGGATGCGTACCGGCGTGGAACGAGCTTCCAGTCTGTCCGCGTGAAGCTCGAAGATCCGGGCAGTTTCGAGGCGTTCGCGGCAGCACTGGATGCGGACCCTCGTATCGACGTCGATGCCTTCAGCGAACGGCAGTTCTATGCGGACCAGGCCCAGTTCCTGAGCCAGTTCATACGAGTACTCGGTTACCCGATTACGTTCCTGATGGCGATCGGCGCCGTCTTCGGCGCACTGAACTCGATGTATTCGTCGGTCTCGGCACGCGGTACCGAGATTGCGACACTGCGGGCTCTCGGCTTTGGACCGTTCGCCGTACTTGTCTCGACGATCATCGAATCAACATTGCTGGCGCTGATTGGCGGCTTGTTCGGCGGCGTGCTCGCGTACGTCGTATTTAACGGGTTTCGTGTTTCGACACTCAACGGCAACAGCTTCAGCCAGGTTGTGTTCGATTTCGCAGTGACCGGAGACCTGCTTGTGCAGGGCATCGTAACGGCGTTGATTATCGGCCTGATTGGCGGTCTTCTTCCCGCCGTGCGTGCGGCAAGACTGCCTGTTGCTCAGGCGCTCAGGGAGCTTTAACTTTCGTCGGTGCGATGGCCAGCTCGGATACGTCCCGGTAGTTACCGAACTTGCCCTTGATGAAAGTATTAAAAGCAATCGCGTAACGAGGCTCACTTGTTGTGTTTTGCTCGACGTAATGCTGCAGCCCCGAAGAAAATAAAATCACATCCTTCTCGGCCGGCGTAACAACATTCAATGGCGTGTTGTAAATATTCTGTCGCTTACGGTCAGGTGTCATTTCGAGTTGCTGGTAGCCCCGGTTCTTGTCGAAAATCATGTTCGGGATGGGGTCAGGCAACTTGGTGTAATAGAGCGATCCGGAAATCACCGAGTTAGAATGCGAGTGTCCGTGCATGCCGCTGTTCGGGTGATTAATCAGGGTCCAGGACTGCGTGACATAAAGCCGCTGATCGATGCCCATGACCTCACTGGCATAGATGTCCAGTACTTCGTGCACGGCCTCCTTAAGGCTCGCGAGTTCGGGGTGCTCAAAAATGTAGAGGTCTTCGGAGATCAGGTTGTCCCGGTTCTCGACCATCTTGAGGTTTTTCAAATATTCTTCCTGCTCCGCGCTGATTGCGTGGCCAATGTTGGCCCGAAAGACCGGCTCGGCAAAAAGAGGTTCAACTTTGTATTCTGATATAGCCATTGTTTCTCAATCCGAAAATGCGTGTCGCTGCTGCGAATGACGCACCATAGTAGTCATTAGAAATCCAAATTCAAGTTGCCATGTTCAGTGCTCAAGGCTGCGGCCCTGGTTCCAGTGCGCGCGGGCATGAAACGCTGCGGTAACAGCATGTTGTTCATCCTCGCTCAGATCCGGGTGCCAGGCTTCGAATAGCAGGTTGACGCGCGGCAGTGCGCTGTTATTCCAGCTTTCATGCCGAAAAGCATCGTCAAACGCAAAGACTTTGCCGGGCTGCCACTCGTAGTCGGTATCGATGACTCGTATCGCCGCATCGCCTGGGAAGATAATTGGCAGGTGCACGGTCATGTCGGTGTTCGCCACACCAAAGTGCGACGGGATACGCTGCCCGCCCTGCAAAACTGAAAAGAGAATCTCGCTGGGCCCGGTAGGTGTCTGCACGAGCGGCACCTGCTCGAGAGCACGCAAGGTGTTGGGGAACAGCTCGATAAGGCGCGGATTCGGGGCGCCCATTTTGTAAAGGTGAAACGAGCCCCAGTTCAACGAGGCAGCGATGGGCTCCCACTCAACGCCAAGTCCTTTCGCGCCGGCGTCGAGATAGGGTGCCTGTTCATCGGCTGCCGCATCCTGCGCGGCAAGGAACTCCCCTTTTATGTCTGCCCATGCGGTCTCGAGAATCTCGAACCAGGGAGACCGTTGTGCTGTGTAGACCGGGATTGGCTCGAGGCCGGGTACGAAAAACAGGTGCGGCCGCTGCTCGGGGTGCTGGTATTCAAAAGCCTCATTGTGCGTCTGACACCAGATCGCGGCAGCGATTCTTTCGACATTTGCCCCTGGGTTCGCACCCCTGAACTCATCCATGCAGGTCTCATGCAGACCGGCAAAGTGGCTGCGAATGGCGTCGTTGGCTGCTTTGGAGCGCAACCTGATGATCTCGTCACCGCCCTCGCCCTGCCAGGCATTGATGAAGCGCGGGTCGAGGTCCGCGCCGAGTGACCATACCTGTGCCGCGGCATCCGGCTGGCCCAGCGCTTGCAGCACAAAGCCATAGAACAGGTAGGGTATCGGATTGCTCGCGTCGCAACGAATCGCCTGGTTATACAACGCAGCCGCCTCGGCCAGTTTGCCGGCCTCCTCAGCCTCAAGCGCACTTGAGCACAGTCGATTCTGGATTTGGGTGGTGTCTTTCTCGGGTGTCATGCCAGTGTCAAAAAGGTGCTTTGCTGTCTCCAGTTCGGGCCGCTATAATGCCGCCCCATTTTTCCGGATGGAAATTTCAATGAGTAATTCTGACAAGGCTGCCTCTTCACAAGCTTTTGAAGGCAGCATGTTCCTCTATAGTAAGCCCGCGCTGCTTACCAAGGAAGATCACGGCGATCTGGGGTTGTCGACACCCGAACGCCCATTTGAATTCGCCAGGGATGTCAAAGGTCTGCCGGTCGTCACGAACGAGATCCAGACCGTACAGAAACATTATCCTGTCGTCTTTTCCGACTTCGAAAACCCGATACTCCTGACGATTGTCGGCGTTGTCGATGACGTCAACCTGTTTGTCGACGACGATGGTAACTGGGACCGGAGCGCTTATGTGCCAGCATATGTACGTTGCCATCCTT
>CALZHX010000315.1 GCA_945787435.1 uncultured Woeseiaceae bacterium | reverse complement strand
GGACCAGAAAGTCCTGCTCATCAATGGATAAGTCGCCGCGTGCACGTATATCGACCATGGCGAACGGTTGCTCGACGTCAGCTTCGATGGTCATCGTGCGTCGCATATCGGTACGTGTAATCGTGCTGACTTCCTGCGCCGCGACTCTTTCTACAAACGTGCTGATTGGCACAAGTCCGTTCGGCGTCGGAATGCGCAGTTCATCGATTTGCGAAAGGCTGCGGTCCTGCGCCGGGTAGCGAACCCGAATTTCGATTTCGTCGTCGCTGTCGTCGGGGCGGTACTCGCCAATCATGATGCCATTCGTAACGAGCTGCACCATGGCGCCAACCAGGGTGATGTCGGCACCGAAACGTGCCGCTTCGGCCCGATCGACCTTAATTTGCCATTCGATACCCGGCAACGGCCGTCCGTCTTCAATATTGGTGACGCCTGGGTGTTGCTCCAGGGCCGCCCGCACGAGCGCAATTGATTCGACGACCAGGCCCGCATCGCGTGACGAGAATTCGATGAATATTGGCTTACCCTGCGGCGGGCCAGGATCCGGCTTGCGTGTTTCGATCGTGATACCGGCAAGGTCTGCAGTTCGTTCGCGCACGTCCGCGAGGATCTCATTGGCGGTGCGGCGCTGGTCCCACTCGATAAGATTGAGCGTCAACGAGCCAATCTGGTCAGGTGTCTCCCTGACATCACCTGTTTTGACATAGAGATACTCGACTTCCGGCATGCCAAGCAGGCGTTCTTCCACCTGGCGGACCAGAAAGTCCTGCTCATCAATGGACAAGTCGCCGCGTGCACGTATATCGACCATGGCGAACGGTTGCTCGACGTCAGGAAAATACTCTGTGCCGCGACCGAACATCACGAATGCGAAATATATCCCTACCAGCAGCGCTGTGACATAGCCAACGTTGCGCCATGGCGTGCGCAGCGATCTTCTCAGGAACTGCACGTACCTGCCCGTGAACCCTTCAATGCTGTCCAGGTCACCGGTTTCGGCTGCAGCAAGATTGCGTCGAGCTGCTTCGCTAACGGCACCGGTCTTGCCGAAGATCGAACCGAGTGTTGGCACGATCAACAACGCCATAAGTAAAGAAGCCGACAGTACCGCGATCAGTGTGAGCGGCAAATACTTCATGAATTCGCCGGAGGTACCGGGCCACAGAGCCAGCGGCACAAACGCCGCAAGCGTTGTGCAGGTGGACGCGATGATCGGCCACGACATACGAATAGCGGCGCGTGAATAGGCATCATGGCGAGATTCACCTTCAGCCAGCCGGCGATCGGCCATCTCGGTGACGACAATCGCGCCATCGACAAGCAGGCCGACGGCCATGATCAGTGCAAACAGCACCATCATGTTGATGGTGATTCCAAACGAACCGATCAACAGGATGCCGAGCAGGAAGCTGCCCGGAATCGAAATACCCACAAGCAGAGCCGAGCGGATACCAAGAATACCGACGATAACGATGAAGACGAGCAGGACCGCTGCTATGACGTTGTTCTGCAACTCGGTCAACATGTCGTTGACGTCATTAGACTTGTCTCTTGACACGCTGATATCAATTTCGCCGGGCCAGTACTGACTTTCGGCTTCGACAACAGCCATGACATCGTCTATGGCCTGCAGCAAATTTGCTCCGCCGCGCTGCACAACCTCGATAGCGATCGCGGGTTTGCCATTCAGGCGCGCATAGCTTTCCGCATCCTTGTAAGTTCGCCGCACCTCCGCGATGTCCTTGAAGTGCACGATGCGCTCTCCGGCAGCCTTAATCGGCAGGTCAAGAACATCAGCTGCGCTTTCGAATACGCCAGGCACCTTTACCGGGAAACGACCTTCACTGGACTGCAACGATCCGGCCGCAACCAGCTTGTTGTTGCGATAAACAAAACTCACGATCTGTGCCTGGTCGAGACCGTAGCTTTCCATCGCGAGCGGGTCGACGACGACCTCCATTAGCTCTTCGCGGACGCCGACGAGGTTGACCTCGAGAACGCCGCCGATGGCTTCGAGGTCCTCTTTCAGGTCCCTGGCGATCGTAGTCAGCGTTCGCTCCGGAACGTTACCTGCGAGATTCAGCACCAGCATCGGATCAAAACGGGTCATCTTGACCTCGTTGACCGTCGGCTCCTCGGACTCGCCCGGCAGCTTAGCCTCGGCCATGCCGACTTTCTCTCGCACGTCTTGCAAGGCCTTGTCAGTGTCGATGCCTGCCTCAAATTCGATTCGCACACTGGCGCCGCCTTCGAAGGCCTCGGCGACCATCTCCTTGATGCCTTCGATCGAGCGTATCTCCTGCTCCATCGGTCGCACGAGCAGTCGCTCGGCATCTTCGGGGGAAATACCAACGTGCTCGATGTACACGTAGATGATCGGAATTTCGATATCCGGTTCGGCTTCCTTGGGAATAGTCACATACGTGATGACGCCGGCGATCAGTACCGAAACCAGCCCGAGAATAACTGTGCGCGAGCGCGCCATTGCAGCGTCGATGATCTGCATGACTCAGTCGTCCCTGGACCCTGCCTTGATCGCGACCGAAGTTTCGATGTCGCCTTCGGGAACTGTCTCCACGACTGCCCCTGAGGTGACGAAACCCTGACCCACAGTAATGATCGTTGCGGTTTCGGGCAGGCCGACAAGCCAGACACCACTACTCGTCGACAGGGCAATATCGGCGACAACGAATTCGACCGCGCCGTCAGAATTTATGATCTTGATGCCGACGTTGCCCGCGTCGTCGAGTGTAAGCAACGATGGCGACACTCGATGGGCGTAAACGGTTTCCGCCGGGATGAATAACTCGGCGGTACCCCCGGCTCGCACCTGGCCAGACTGGTTGTCGATTTCCAGCTCGACCGCAAAGGTACGTGTGGCCTCGTCCGCGACCGGCGAGACATAACGAATTGTCCCGCGAACCTGTTCACCTGTTGCCAGTCGTGCCTCAGCCGATTCACCGACGGCGACGTGCCGCGCATCAAACTCGGACACGTTGGCTGCGACAATGATCGTTCGGTTATCGACGAACGTAGCGATGGGATCGCCTCTCTTAAGGAAATCACCGATCTCGACGATCCGCGATTGCAAGGCGCCGTCGAACGGTGCGCGTACGGCCATATATTCGAGGTCCAGCTCGGCACGACGCAGCTCCGTTTTCGCGGCCTCGAGTTGTGCAATCGCCTCCTGCAACTGCGCCTCCGAAACGTAACTTTCGGATTGCAGCTTCAGGCGGCCTTCGTATTCGACCTCACGTTGTTTGACGGTCGCTTTCGCCTGCGCGAGGCGCGCGTTGCGATCGCGTTCGTCAAGCATGACGATCGTGCCACCACGCTCAACGTTTGCGCCTCGTTCGGCGCCAATAGATTCAACCCGTCCATCAGTTTCAGCCGACAACCCGACTATACGCGCGGGAGCAGTCTTGCCATTGACGACGATCGTGCGCACGACTTCTTCTGCCTTTTGCGTGCGGACGCGTACTTTGCTTTGCGGCGCAGCGACACGAGCTGTATTTGCAGCAGTATCGTCCGTCGATGTCTCGTCGTCGCCGAATGATCCCGAAACGAGCCAGACCATTATGAGGGCGGCGATTCCGCCCGAATAGAACCAGGATCGGTGTCTTGCCAGGAATTCGCTGTTCATCGTGCCACCGTCTTTTGTATCTCGTCGCTGTCGAACATGTGGCGGTTCTCTTCGACGTAGTCTTTCATTGCATGCAACATTGCGCGGCCAAAGCCGAGCGTGAAGCGAACGCCTGCGGGTGCATCGTGGTCAAAACCGCTCTCGAATTCATCAATAAACTGCAGGTTTTCATCGGCATCCCTGATGCGGCTGTTGAGGACGGTCTGTACCTGCGCTGGTGTCATCAAATGCGCGAACGCCATCGTGGCCAGGAACTCGGAGCGCACCTTGTGGCTCGGTGCCGGGTTGTCGAGCTCCGCAAGTAACTGTTCCCGGCCTTTATCTGTGATGCGGTAGACCTTGCGGTCCGGCTTGCCGTCCTGCTGAATTTCCTCGCAGCTGACACACCCGCACTCAGCGAGCGACGCGAGTGCCGGGTAAATTGAGCCATAGCCAGCTGCGAAACAGTGGCCGAAAGAGGATTCAAATGTCTTATTCAGGTCATAGCCCGAAGCTGTGCCGTCGGTCAACATTCCGAGACAAACCGTTTTTACATCCATCGCGCGTCACTCGAACGTCAAATCGGGCAGCGGTCGCTACCCATATATCGGGGCGATGTATAGTATCAGTTCGATATATAAAGTCCAGTGCTTTCCTGTAACCGGATGTAACTGACCTGTTGCTCAGTTTGTGAGCAGGGTAGTCACTGCATGAACTGGGCCAGAAATGGGTTCAGCAGACGGTTGTCCGGATCCAGCTTACGGCGCATGCGGCGGAAGAAGTCGAGTCGCTTGTTGTAGGTCTGGATGACGTGCTCCGCACGCAGCGCCCGCGACTGGCTGATCAGAGGCGTCCCGCCCCACTTCTCCGCGAACTCGGCGAAGTCAATAACGAAGTCATCCCAGCCGTTGGGCTGCGTCGAGGCGGAAGTTAGCGCGATCATGGATTCATCAAACGAGGGTGATAGCAGTGACGTCGCGTCATGACTGAGACGGTAGCCAACGGCTGGCATGTCGCAGCGATAATTCGACGTTGTATACGTAGTCTCGCAAAATTCCTGGTAGGCCTTCACGATCATCGAGAAGTTGGCGGCCGGAAAGCACCAGCTTGAGTAGTAGCAACGACGTGCTGGACGCTTGCCGCCAGGATTCGACTGTGATGCCGCGTTGGAACCGGTGGCGACAAGCCGCGAATTAACGAGGCCCTGGGTTGCCTCGGAAATCGTGTCGATCAGCTTGTAGCGTACTGACTGAATGGGTACGACTCGGTTCAGCGACTTGAAGATATGTGGCAATACGGTGCTCTCGCCCCAGTCCTTGAGTTTCCACGGGGCGTTGTAGGTATTTCCCGGGTCCGATTCATAGCGGCGCAGATCGAGATACACGCGATCGCGATACGGCATCAGGTAGAACTTGAATCCGACGTCCGCGCCGGCGAGCGCATCGACTACGGTGGCGAACTTGTCGATCGTTACGCGGCGATGACTCGCGGTAAACGTGCGAATCGGCCGCACACGCATCGTCGCTTCGTAGATAACGCCGAGGACGCCGAAGCTCGTGCGAAAAGCACCGAGCAGGTTCTTCTGGCCAGCGTTGAGCTTGAGGAGTTCGCCGTCGCCGCGAATAATTTTCATACCGATGACGTTGCTTGCGAAGTAGGCGCCATGGGTCCCGATACTCGGCCCGAAGCACGGCGCACAAATCGCACCGCCAATCGTGCGGCCCGCGAGATCATAACCACCGACTAGTTCTAGGCCGTGTTCGGCGAGTTCTGTGACGAGATCACCGACGAGAACCCCGGCCTGTGCCGTTACGGTGTGGTTGTAGGAGTCGACATTAATAATGCGGTCGATGCCCGTCATCTTGATCGTTGTTCCGATCTCGCTCGTGTTGCAGTCGGTGCATGCACTTCCCGCGCCCTGGATGCGAATAGGCAATGGTGTGCGTGAGTCGGGAGTGAGTAGTTTACGCAGCTGGTTGAGGTCGGTCGGCTCGAGGGTTACGGGGCCGGTCAGTTCGGGTTCAATGATTCTCTTGACGCGGTATTGCCCGGTCTGTCTGAGGTTTGCTACGTACATTCACGTCTCCGGCAACTATTGCATTAATGCCAAAGACACATCGACGAAAGGTTCGTCTGCCGACCGGAGACGAAAGAATCGTGCTGGCAACCCCGCTGTCCTAGGAATAACCCTTAGATCGGAAGCTTTGCGACCTTGCCTTTCGACAAGTGTGCCTTTGTCATACGAAAATCTATCGTTGCACGGTGTGCCGGGCGCGTCAAACGCGCCGCGCCGGCGGATTTACTTATTGTTAAATAAAAGTGCAAGTAAGGGAAAACTACGTCACATTTCAGTAATCTCACGGCGAAACAGGGTTGGAGGGCGATGTATGGGCGAGAGCACACTGGAATTATCCAGGGCGTCGGCGCTTGCGGCTGATCGCGTCGCGGGCATAGTGTGCGAAACACCACTGATCCGGTCGGCCGCGTTCAGCGAAGCTACCGAAGCGGACGTCTATCTGAAGCTCGAGAACCGGCAACACACCGGGTCGTTCAAATTACGCGGCGCGACAAACTGCCTGGTGAGTCTGTCAGAGAAACAACGCGCAACAGGATGCGTCGCGGCGTCCAGTGGCAATCATGGCGCTGCGGTAGCCTACGCGATGCGTGAACTCGGCACGTCCGGAGTTATTTTCGTTCCCGAGCAAACGTCAACGGCAAAGGTTGATGCGATCAGGAGCTACGGTGGTGAAGTGTGCTTCTTTGGCACGGATGGTCTCGATACGGAGCTGGCAGCGCGCTCTCACGCAACGGAAAAGGGCATGTACTACGTATCCCCTTATAATGATGCAAGTGTGATCGCGGGGCAGGGCACCTGCGGCGTCGAGATTGCCCAACAGTTGCCCGACGTCGATGCTGCGTTTATCGCGGTTGGCGGCGGCGGGCTGATCAGTGGAGTCGGTAGTGTGCTAAAGCAGCACAATCCGGACCTGATGCTGTTCGGTTGCCAGCCTCAGGCTTCT
>CALZHX010000314.1 GCA_945787435.1 uncultured Woeseiaceae bacterium | reverse complement strand
ATGATGAGGGCACACAGTCCGCGGCTGCGTCGCAGGCGGCCCTGTTGCTTGCCATCCGGTCGGGCGTGCTCGGTGATACGGCAACTGTCGAAAAAATCCCCGAGTTTCCATTGCCCAATGTTAAGGCGCTGAAACGATCCAGGCATCTGAAAGTCGCTGACGCCTGCCAGTACCTCGGCGCCAGTCAGCGAGAATTGAGCCAGGACAAGGAGCCCGCGCTGGAAAAGGAAATGACCCGGCTCATTCGCGAGATCTACGAAAAACCCTGCCTTGAGGCCGCGGCGGCTCTCTTTGAGGCTGCCATGCACAGTCCGCACCCGCTCGTCGCTGTCGCCGGTGCAGCGGGTGCCCGCGAAACGACGCGTTTGCGTCCGAAGATTCGCCGCACCCTCGAAGACGGGTTTGAGAGCGAGGACCGACTGACGTCGCGCCTCGCCGTCGCGGCCATGAGTCAGATCGGCCCGATGGCGGGAATTCCGAGAGGACAGGTCGTTGCCCAACCCAAGTCGCGCAAGCGGCGCCGCAAATCCAACACAGCTGTCGTAACGCATGGTACATGGGCAGCGGACGGCTCCTGGTACCAACCCGGTGGCGATTTTTACGATGCGCTGAAGTCGAAGCGGCCTGACCTGCACGTGCACGATGAGAGCTTCAGGTGGACCGGGGCTTACTCGAAGAGGGCACGTCGCGCCGACGCAGCACTGTTGCAACAGTGGATACCTGACCAGGGGCTCAGCGTGCCCGACTTCTTCGCGCACAGCCACGGCGGCACGGTCGCGCACCTGGCAACGAAGCGCGGTGTGGCGTTCGACAAGCTGGTGCTGCTGAGTTGGCCGGTGCACAAGCAGTGGTATCCCGATTTCTCAAAAGTCAGTCGCATCGTCGATATCCGTGTGCACCTGGATCTGGTCATCATGCTTGACGGAGGACGACAACGATTCAAGACCAGGAGTTCCAAGGTCAAGCGGCACAGAAACGGGTGGTTTAACCACAGCGCGACCCACGACCCGCAGTACTGGGACGATAACGATCTCTGGGACAAGGTGTGACGCCAGTACGCGTACTTTCTGCTGGCTTCATGTGGCGCTTGTTTGGAACACGCCAGAGCGCGGAAACACTGTTCGACGCGATGACAGGAGAGAACGAGCAAAATCGCATGCTCGCCGGAATCTCCCTGGTTAAAGGCGGCCAGCGGTCCTTCGATTTTATCGAGCAAAAGATTGCGGCCGGGGAAGCGACACCGCCGGTCATACGACTATTGTCAGATATCGACGCAAGTGCGGCCCGCGGTGTCTTGAACCGCGTTGCTGATAGTCAGGGTGAATTGGCCGAAACGGCCAGGGAGTGCATCGATACGCTCGATCGAATCGAGGCCTTCGACGAGGAATGACTCAGGGGTAGAACTTGCGCCCGTAGGATCCCGCAAAAAAGCGGGCGATTGCGTGAATCCAGCGATTCTTCGGGTTCTTCCAGTTCTCAGCGACGGCGATTCTCACGTCGCTTTCACGCTTCGCAAGCACGCTTTCGTTAGCAGGTGGAAACAAGTGCTGATTGCTCCAGTCGATATGCACCCGGTCTGCCGCAACGAACAGGGATTCTGGCACAGGGATATCAGCCCACTCCGAGATGGCTGAGATTGTGTCGAGCGGGTTCGCCGCGAGGTCTTCGTAGCGCACGGCCATAAAGTGATCACCAAGCGCAGGCCTCCAGTCTTCGAGCGTCCTCTGGCGCTTGAGCCAGTCGCGCGCATTTTTGAATAGAGCCGATAAACTCCTCTTGCGTTTATACCAGCTGCACGCAACAGCGCGCGGATCACGAATCAGGTTCAAGACATATAAATCTACATTCGGCAGCTCGGCAAATTCCGCTGCATACCTGGGGGCCTTGGATGTATCGACAAAGGTCGGCGCGTGTGTGATCGCGGCCAGCGTGTCGAGCACGCCACCCATATCGCCGGGCAGGGCTACCTCGCGGTACACCGCGCAGCTCTGCAGGGCCTGGCCGCAACTACAGGGCGCATTGTCCTCGTACGCCCTGTTCAGGTGGCGCATTTGGCCGAGATTGAAGACCGAAGTGTCCTGCGACAGGAGCAAAGACAGCAACGTACTGCCCGTGCGACCCGTGCCGCTGATTGCGATAACCTTGAGCTTGTCCATATACTGCGTAGGGTCGCACAAAGAGCCAAATAATTCCTCGATGCCAGCCGCGCCAATCTTCTTGATCTGCGAACACACAGATGTTGTTCTCTACACTATTTTGTCCGCCACTACGGGACGACAGAGTTGAACAACTACCTGGCTGGCGGTCGGATTCTCGAAGTCGCACGTGATTATCCTGCCCGCATCGCGCTGATCATTGACGGCGAGTCGTGGACCTACGGCGAGCTTGTCGCCGCTGCTCTCGGAGTTACCGGGCGTTTTTCGGCGGTCTTTGACGATGAACCCCAGCCCATCACTGCGGTGATGGCGCAACGCCATGCTTCTTCCTACATTGGTATCCTGGCTGCGCGATTTTCGGGGCACGCTTATGTGCCGCTCAACGTCAATCACCCGTGCCAGCGCAACGCGACAATTCTGAAGAGTTCCGGCGCGCAGCGCGTCGTGTGTGGAGAGTATGCCGCCGCATCGTTGCGGGAGATTACCGCGGCTGCCGGCTTACCTGAGGACGCACTGTCAGTCATCGCGTGCGGCGAGCGCAAGGCCGACTACAACATTGAATCAGGCGCGCAGGCGCCGGAACGGCAGCAGTTCGTT
>CALZHX010000313.1 GCA_945787435.1 uncultured Woeseiaceae bacterium | reverse complement strand
CTTCTGGCGACTGCTGGTGCAACCAATGCGATATTGGTCACCTTGTTAATTCCTGTTACGGCGATCCTGCTTGGCGCTGTTCTTCTCGACGAGCGACTGCAGTGGCTTCACTTCCTGGGAATGGCCGTGATCGCCCTCGGACTTTCAGTGATCGACGGCAGACTCTGGCATCGGGTTGGTTCAGAGCGGTAACTTCTGGTCGTTGCTCTGAACTAATCGACGAACCAGGTTCGCCACCACAAACCAAACTGTGTGCTGTAGCCAAGATCGCGGCGCTGGACTCGTCGATCACTATCAAGCACGTAGTAGGTTGGGAATGCATAGACCTGCCAGTCTTGCGCGATTCGGCTATCGCCGAGGACGACCGGCAGATCAATCTCGTGACGTTCGACATAGTCACGGACCTCATCGCGGTTTTGCCAGTCAAGAACCACGGCCAGAATCTCCAGCGAATCGTCATCTCGTAATCGGCGTAAGCGCGTCAGGTTGTCGGAGCTGATGGCGCAGAACTTGCACCATGGCGCGAAAAAGTAGACAAGCGTCGGTCGGTTGCCCGTTACATCGATATCGTAGCTGCCGCCACGCAACAAGGGTCCATTGAGCGCGGGCGCTGCGGTGCCCGATGTTGACAGCATGTTGCGTGCCTGGAATGTGCTGACCACAAAAAACACAGCAACGAAGAATAGTACGTTAAGGAACAGTCCCGAACGCTGCTTCAGGAATTGGCGGATTTTTGGCTGGTGCGGCACCGCTGCAGTCTAACCGAGATTGAGGACACTATCGGTAGCGCAGGATATCGCCCATGTGCGAGGCCTGTCACGGAAAATTATCAGCGCGAGGGGCACATTGGTGCTCATGGCGATGCGTTCATCGCAAGGGTTTCGGAGGATGCAGGAATGAGCAATTCTACAGTTCGACTTCGCGGATTGGCGCTGACGCTTGTTTTTGGAGCCATTTTCTCTGTTATTGCGTTCTGGATCGCGAATCCATCGTCCTACCCATTTGATTATTACCCGGCCGGTCCGGGTGGCGCGCTTCTGATCGGTGCACCAGGCGGTGCCGCAATCGTTGGACTCATCGAACTGCTCTCCGGAAAACCGTTTTACGAAGTGGAAGAAGCCTGGGCAAACCTGGGCGGCCTGCAGCGTGCTGTCGGCAGTATAGTGATTGTGGTTGTCGGTGGTGCGGTGGCTTTTACAGCAATTGCTGTACTAGTCTAGGATTGCCAGCCAGGGCCACTTGCCTGACGATTGGCGCAAGGAAAAAGTGAATGGCCTGAGAAAAATTATCAAAGAAAAGGGACCTGAGCTGACTGAAACAGTCAAGTACAAGATGTTGGCCTATTGCGATGACGACAGCATAGTTTTTTGTCTGAATGCGCAGAAAAACGACGAGTTTATCGAGCGGGCTGTTGAGATGTGGCAGCGTGGTGAAGATTTCGATTGTTGGCAGTACCAGCACCCGGCCTTCAGACAAACGTTGCGGATCTTGCTAAAATTGTCGTTAGTATGAAGGCGGTGATAAGTGGCCGGCAACCAGACCAGGCAGTCAGAGCTCATAGCCTCGCTATTGAAGCCTGGGGCATACCCGCATCCTGTAACGTCCCTTGAATTGCTTGAAACCCACATCTCCTGGGTGATTCTCACTGGCACGTATGCCTACAAAATAAAGAAAGCGATCAAACTGGATTTTCTGAATTTCAGCACGCTGCGACTACGCCGGCATTTTTGTGAGGAAGAACTACGACTCAACCGACGAATGGCGCCGCAGCTATATCTCGACGTTGTGACGATTACTGGCAGCGAAAAGTGCCCGCAGGTTGGCGGTGAGGGCAGGGGCATTGAGTACGCCCTGAAAATGCGTCAGTTTCGGCAGAGCGCGCAACTCGATAGACAACTCGACGCCGGTCTCCTGAACGAAAACGATATGCGCGACCTGGCAGAGACGATCGCCACGTATCACCGCGATGCCTCGATCCTGGAGTTTGGTGACGATCAGGAAGCTGTGCGGCAAATCAGCGCGCCGCAACTCGATAACTTCCCGCCAATAGACGCTGTCACGGACATGAGAACCACACGTCGTGTTCGAGACTGGACGGCGCGGACGCTGTGTAACCTCGAACGCACGCTGATCGCAAGACACGAGAACGGTTTCGTTCGTGAGTGCCATGGCGATTTGCATCTCGAGAATCTTGTCCGATTGTCATCCGGAATCGTCGCCTTTGACTGCATCGAGTTTAGTGCGGCACTACGCAATATTGATGTCATCAGCGATGTCGCGTTTCTTGCCATGGATCTTGTTGCTCGTGCGCGGCAGGATCTCGCCGGAATCCTCGTCAATCGCTACCTGGAATGTACTGGCGACTATTCAGGCATGTCGATATTCGGGTTGTACTTCGTTTATCACAGCATGATTCGCGCCAAGGTTGCCGCTGTGAGAAGCAGCGAACGACAGGACGCGGAGGGGCGAGCAGAGGACATTGCACAGCTTAAACACTACCTCGGCGTAGCCATCCGATGGATCAAGCAGCCGTTACCAATTGTGATTGGTATGCACGGGCTCTCAGGATCAGGTAAGACCTGGCTGTCGACGCAATTGATGTCGGAGTTACCCGCGATCAGGGTGCGTTCCGATATCGAACGCAAGCGACGCCTCGGGATTGACGAATCGGCCAGCACTCAGTCGCAGCCCGGTCGCGGAGCTTACACGGCTAGCGCGAGGGCGGGTGTGTATGAGTCCATGATGAATACTATCGATGGCCTGATCGAGGCTGGTTTCAATGTGATTGCCGATGCGTCGTTTATTATTCGCACCGACCGGCAATTGCTCG
>CALZHX010000312.1 GCA_945787435.1 uncultured Woeseiaceae bacterium | reverse complement strand
GATCGGTCCCGCATAGGACTCATCAAATACCCGGCTATTACCTGCTGCGACCGAATCGGAGGCTGGAATCGCCTCCTGCAGGAGGTACAGCCAAATGGATCCTGCGGCAATGAGCGCCACAAGCCCCAGCAAAACCCACTTCACCCATTTGAAAATTTTCAAATGCCCTTTCCTTGCTGTCGCGGCTATATGATCATATTTATTGGATGCCGCAAGTGGAACGAGCGTTTACTCGGGCAACTCAGCCGATTCCTGGCGCTCTTCATAAGCGTGGCTGTAACGAGTGATATTCCAGGTACCCAGGTAGTCGCCGTTCTCAAACTGGGGCCCTCTCGCAGTCACTTCGATCATCGCCTGGCCGATCTGCGTCGCCCTGACTGCTGCCCCGACAGGTTTGAAAAACCAGTAGAGAAGATCTTGCCCGATGTGTGCTTCTTCGTTCGTTGGTCCGATATAGTCCGGCCGATAAGCGATCACACGAAGATTCGTGCCCTCTGCGGTGGCGAACAGGGTCTTTTCGGCACGAACCTTTTCGCGCGCCCACATTGCACGCGAATCTTCTGAAATATCACTCGAGCTGATGTAGTGAAAAGAGATGTCGGTTTTTTCACTTACATCGATCCACTCCTCGACAAACTGTCGCGGGAAATCGACATGGATCATGCCGTAGGTTTCTTCGTCGATTCCCACTGAGCTGATCCCAATCGCCCAGTACACGGCATCGGCTTGCGCTATCTGTTCATGAACTTCTGAGTAATTGAGATAATCCATGTGCAGCGTCATCTGCACCTTGCCCGAGGCGACGCCTGCCTCGATGCGTGGTGTCGGGCGTCGCGTGATGACATGAATTTTCCCGATATCCGAATCGGCCATCGCAGCTTTCAGTATTCCATCGCCCGCCGTCCCGCTTGCCCCAAAGATGGCAATCGTTGCGGACTGGGTCGGCAACGCCTCGAGAACCGCGACCGGATCATTATGGCGAGCCAGCGTGATGACGCCGGCGACGTATACCAGCGCAAAAAGTACGACAGGTACAAGAAGAATTGTCCTGAGGCGCGGGAACTTCATTTCAGTGTCCCTTGGGAATTGGTAGTGCGTGGAAGACCATTATGTTTGTCCAAATGTGCGCTATTATGTATTTCACGCCGCGTTGTGGGATTCAAACTGTTGCACGGAATCGAAGAACCGTCCAGAAAAAGCTACACCATCGCCGTGTGTCTGTCGGCTATCTTCGGCGTCGTTGGAATCCAGCACTTCTACCTTGGTCGCTATGTCGAGGCGACAATCGATTTTGTTCTTTTCTTCGCAACCATCTATTTTTTCTTTCAGGGCGAAATTGTGATCGCCGTCGTGGTAGGTGCTATCGATGGCCTGCACACTCTCATCGTCACGATCATGTTGCTCACCGGCACGTTTCGTGACGGTAGTGGGAGACTGGTTATGTATCCTGGGCAAAAGCTGAAGACTGGAGGTTCGGTATGAACGATGTAGCTGTGAGCGACAAGGGGTTTGTTCCCGTGATCTTGTTGTGTTTCTTTTTCGGCATCCTGGGTGTGCACCGCTTTTTTGTGGGCAAGATCGGCACCGGACTCCTGATGTTGTTTACCCTGGGCGGATTCGGCATCTGGGCACTCGTCGATTTCATTATTATTGTCACCGGCAACTTCACCGACAGCGACGGTCGGATGGTCAAGGCTCAGAACTGATTACAGCCTCTATTTTCGCGGGATAAGGGGACACGTCGCCTGATACCCAGCCTTCCCGCTGCACTTGCCTCTCAATCGCCTTGATTCGATCTTCGAGGTGAGGATGTGACGACATAATCGTCGGTATGTCTTCGCCATTTGTCGTCTCAGCCAGTTCTTCGAAGAACTGTGTGACACCACCCACGTGTCCGTAGCGCCTCACCAGCGCCTCAACCGCCATCGAGTCAGCCGCTTCTTCCTGGGTTCGGCTGTAGGCTTTGAGTGTCATTTCGATGCCCAGACTTGCAGACGTTGGTGCATCCATACCGCCACCGGACAACGCCGATAACAACACCTGGAATAGAATTCCGCGACCGGTGCCCGTGAGTGGGTCTCGGTTGACGGCATGTGCGATTTCGTGAGCAAGCACCATGGCGAGGCTGTTCTCGTTGTCAACCACGGTCAGTAATTCGTCAATGACGAATATGTGGCCGCCAAGCGTCGTGAACGCGTTCTCCGTGTCGCCGTCGACAACATAGAAGCTCAACTCAAGGTCCGCCGGCACGCCTAATTGTCGGGCCAGATCTTCACCCAGGTTTTCGACGTAAGCCTGCAACTCTGAATTTGATTCCTCCAGAAAATGTCCGCTGATCCATCGCACATGCGGCGCGACGAACTGCCGCTCGCTCTCATGGCTGATCAGCCGAATCCAATGTGGCGCGGTAGCTATCGCAATTGCGATGATTGCGACAAAAGCGAGAGTGCCGATCGCAACGATGTACAGGAAGCGACGAATCCGCTCCGACTCGCCCGCATCGATTTTATGAATGTAGTCGTGTGTGCTATTCCGTTCCATACTGGAGATCGATGCGCTGGCAGCGCTCTCGGCTTAACTTCCCATTCGCCAGATTTCGCCTTTGTCGATGGTCCTGTCGCGATGCATGAGGATCCACTCAGCATGTTCGTCCAGCGCTGAGCCGCCCAGCGCCCGTAGAATCATCCGCTGTTCCTCCTCGTCGTCCGTGCTATCCAGCCGTCGACGAGCGTTGCCGTACAAACGGGACATGAATTCGTACTGCTTGATGAGATCCTTTT
>CALZHX010000311.1 GCA_945787435.1 uncultured Woeseiaceae bacterium | reverse complement strand
TTGCGCCGCCAGGACATCATGTTCGAGGACAAGGATCAGGCGCTGCGCGACGATGTGCGTACGCTGGGCGCAATGGTCGGCGACCTGATCAAGGAACAGGGTGGCGACGAGTTGTTTGAATTCGTCGAAAACGCCCGGCGCCGCTCCATTCGCCGGCGCGAGGAAAACGAAAGGCCCGGTGAAGAACTCGCCAAGCTCGTCGAAAACCTGGATCCCGATCTCGCATTGCAGGTGATTCGCGGCTTTTCGACCTATTTCCAGATGGTCAACACTGCCGAGAAAGTGCACCGCATTCGCCGCCGCCGCGAGTATTTGCGCGAGGTCGGTCACTACCAGCCTGGCGGCTTCGAAGACACGCTCGTTAAGCTGAAGGCGTCGGGCATGACTGTCGACGAACTGCAGGAGCTCATCAACACGCTGAGCATCGAGCCCGTTTTCACGGCTCACCCAACGGAACCTACGCGCCGCACGATTTTGCGCAAAGAACAAAACATCGTTCGCTATCTCGTCGACTTGCTCGATCCGACAATGACTGCCCAGGAGAAGCACGCCTGCCATGCCAATATTCGGCTCCTGATAACAACGGGCTGGCAAACAGATGAACATCCATCGGAGAAGATGACGGTCGCCGACGAGCTTGAGCACATCCTGTTCTTCATGACCGACGTTCTCTATCGCTCTACACCACCGTTCTATGAAGACATCAAGATGGCACTGTCGCGGATCTATGGCAAAGACGGCGAGAAGATCACCGTGCCACCCATTCTGCACTATGCCTCGTGGGTCGGTGGCGACATGGACGGCAACCCGAATGTAAACGCCAAGACGATTCGTGCGACGCTGGCGCGCCAGCGGTCGCTGATTCTTGACCTGTACTTCAACGAATGTGCGGCGATCTCTGCGAAGCTCAGCCAGACCAACGAACGCGTTGGCTTCAGTGAAGAGATCACAGCGAAGATCGACGAGTACCGCGGTGTTTTCCAAAACGCCTATCATGCCGTTCCGGCTCGCCATCGGAACATGCCTTATCGCGTACTCCTCAGGCTCGTACAGCAGCGCCTGCAGTCTACCTACGATGACGATATCTTCCCGTATGAGAAGGTCGGGCAGTTCCGAGCGGACATCCGGTTGCTCGCGAAAAGCCTCAAAGAAAACAAGGGCGAGCATGCCGGACTGTTTGCCGTAAACCGCTTGTTGCAACGTATCGATACTTTTGGCTTTCACCTGCTCACGCTGGATGTTCGCCAGGACGCCGAAGTGCACCGACGCGTAGTCGGCGAGTGCCTCGGTGAAGAGGACTGGGACGAGTGGTCGCCAGCCGATCGCACCGCGAGAATTCTCGAGGCTATCGAGACACGCGAAAGCATGCCCGATACGCTCGGGACCCAGGCTCGCAAGACCTTTGCTGTATTCCAGGCCATCGCGTTCTGCCGTCGCAAGTATGGCCCGAGAGCGATAGGACCATTCATCATCAGCATGACGCAGGGCGCAGACGATATCCTGTCAATACTCTTGCTGGCACAGTGGAGTGAGCTTCACAACAAGCGCTTCGAGGTACCGCTCGACATCGCGCCACTGTTGGAAACCGTGGATGACCTCGATCGTGGCCGTGACATCCTGAAAGACCTGCTGTCCACCGACCTCTACCGCAAACACCTGGATCGGCGCAAGAATCAACAGACCGTGATGATCGGCTACTCCGACAGCAATAAGGACGGTGGCCTCGCATCGGCGCGCTGGTCTTTGCAGAACGCCCAGATCACGCTCGTTAATGCCGTGGAATCCGAAGATGTCGAGTTAACTCTGTTTCACGGCCGCGGAGGCACGATCAGCCGCGGCGGCAGCAAGACACATGTCGCAGTACTCGGTGCGCCACCGGGCACCGTTAATGGCCGCCTTCGAGGAACTGAGCAAGGCGAGATCATCAACGAGAAATATGGCTTGCGCGGCATCGCGTTACGCACGCTTGAACAAGTCACTGGATCGGTCGCTCTCGCCACGGCCATGCCGAGACATCATGGCAACGATATGCCGGAATGGCATGACATGATGGACGTCATCGCGGAGGAAAGCCGTCTGGCCTACCGCAAGCTGGTTTACGAAACTCCCAGGTTTCACGACTATTTCCGCCTGGCGACACCGATTGATCTGATTGAGCGCATGCGTATTGGCTCTCGGCCATCGTCACGACGTTCGCGCCAGGGTATTGAGGATTTGCGCGCGATCCCGTGGGTGTTTTCCTGGACACAATCACGTTGTATGTTGCCCGGCTGGTACGGCATTGGCACAGGAATTGCGAAAGCGGCCGAGCAATTCGACAACGACGCATTTCGCCAGATGTTTGCGGAGTGGTATTTCATGCGCGCATTGACGGCCGATGCCGAGATGGTGCTTGCGAAAGCAGACCTCGGTGTAGCCAAGCTCTACTCTGAGCTGGCCGGTGATATGCATGATGAGTTCTTTCCCATTATTGAGAAAGAGCACGACCTCACACGCGACCTGATTCTTGAGTACTCCAACCGCGAGATGCTGCTGGAAGGCGACGTCACTCTGCAGCGGGCCATTATGTTACGCAATCCCTACGTTGACCCAATGAGCCTGATGCAGATCGACCTGCTCGCCAGGTGGCGCGCGTCCGACTACGAGGATGCGGCCTTGTTCAATGCGCTACTCGCGAGTGTGAACGGCATCGCTCAAGGCCTGCAAAATACAGGGTAGAATGCCCGTATGCACATGATTCGACAAACGTGGCCACTGCTCGTGGGCCTGGTCGCCATAACATTCGCATCGGGCGCGCTGGCCCAGGACATGGCGCCGGAGTTCGCTCGCGTTGCTGTTGACGAGCAAGACCGGCCCACGGCGTTGCAAATGTCTATTGCCCGCTACGTTCCCGCCGCAGATGACCGTTTACTGGTAGTCGATCTCGTCGGTGCTGTTCATATCGGCGATCCCGCCTACTACGCCGAACTTAATAAGCGTTTTCGCTACTACGACGCTGTGCTGTTCGAGTTGATTGCGCCGGAAGATGCATTGGCACCCGGCCGGCTCGAAAAGCGATCTGGCATTCTCTCCACAACGCAGGTCGGCATGATGAATCTACTCGATCTGTCGTTTCAACTCGATGAAATCAACTACGACGCTGCCAATTTCGTACACGCCGATCTGTCTCCCAAAGAGCTGCGTGAAAGTATGGAACAGCGCGGTGAATCGCTGTACGTCTACTTCTGGCGCATCTTCTTCGCGTCGCTCAACGAGTATGCAAAAGACCCGCTCGGTTTGAAGGACATGGAAATTCTGACCAGCTCCATATCGTCCGGCCAGGGCGGCTCACTCAAAATCATGGCCGCGTACGAAGTTACGAACGTTAAGCAAGCCAGCGACATGCTTGGGTCGGACTCCGGGTCCGCCGTGATCGATGCCAGGAACCAGCGCGCAATTGATGTATTGATGAGAGAGATTGACGGCGGCGCGCGACGCATCGGCATCTTCTACGGTGTTGCTCATATGCCCGACATGGAAGCGCGCCTGCTTGAGCAGCTCGGGCTCGCCTATGAAAGCACCGAGTGGGTCGACGCCTGGCAGCTGGGACGAGCCCCTGCACCTACAAGTCAATAAAGCTCGTAAAATCCTCAAGCGGCTTCCGCGTGATGTCCGGAACTGCTGCTGCTGCGGCCGGGTAGCCCACGACCAGCAAAAGGAATGGACGCTCACTCTTGGGCCGGCCTAGAATCTCGTTAAGAAATTTCATTGGGCTCGGCGTGTGTGTAAGCGTCGCAAGCCCCGCCTTGTGCAAGGCAGTAATCAGAATACCCGTCGCGAGACCTGTCGATTCAACCGGATAGTAGTGTTTCACCTTGCGGCCGTCAGGTAGCTCACCAAATTTCTGCAGGAACACGGCGATCAGGTAGGGCGCGGTTTCGAGAAATGGCTTGTCCGAGTCGGTGCCTAGTGGCCTGAGTGCTTCGAGCCACTCGGTAGACGCGCGGTGCTCGTAGAACTCGCGTTCTTCGGCTTCGGCCGCAACACGGATCTTCTTTTTTGTCTCTGCGCCGCTGACGACAACAAAATGCCACGGCTGCAGATTCGCCCCGCTCGGCGCCGTGCCAGCGGTGCGTAATGCCGTTTCGATGATGTCGCGTGGTACAGCTCGGTCGGAGAACTCGCGCACCGTGCGGCGACGGTCAACTTCTTCGTAGAATTCCGTAACGCGCTGGCGCATTTCTTCGACCGGGTATTCGCGATAGGTCGTCAATGGGATGGTCGGGTATTCACTCACGTTTAGTCACCCAGTTTTTGTAGTACGGTAAACAGGCTGGATTCATTCTCGGAAACCGCTTTCCCCTTCACAGAGATGCCGGCCTCATGCACCGATTCCGGATCCCCGGTAATCAACGGGTGCCAATCGGGCA
The DNA here is from genome assembly GCA_945787435.1 of uncultured Woeseiaceae bacterium. Lineage (GTDB taxonomy): Bacteria > Pseudomonadota > Gammaproteobacteria > Steroidobacterales > Woeseiaceae > UBA1847. The sequence goes on along the minus strand of CALZHX010000311.1, from coordinate 18,028 downwards.
AGCCCTGATCATTGGCAAGCCGCCGATAAGCACAGGTTGCCGGCAGCCAGGCAAACATCTCGGGTTTGTCTACCGACAGCACGAAGCACTCGGCAACCTTCCTCGCCCTGTTTGCATAGTCGGTGCAACGGCAGGTATCGAGGTCGAGCAACCGACAGGCGAGATCCGTGTAGAAAACCTCCCCTGTATCCTCGTCCTCAACCTTGTGCATGCAACAGAGCGCGCAACCATCACACAGGCTGTCCCACTCCTCGGTCGTCATCTCCGAGAGTGATTTGCGTTTCCAGTATTCATCCTTCATCGTCATGCACTTTGTGACAGAGAGCGGAGAAAATGGCAATGAAAGCCGTGTTTCTCGATTATTCGACAGTGGGTCCCGGGCTCGATACGGGCCCACTGACTGACCTGCTACCGGGTCTCGAGATCTTTGATGGTACGCGAGACGATCAGGTCCTGGGTCGCATCAGCGACGCCGAGTTCGTGTTTGCGAACAAGGTTCGCCTTGGCGATGAACTGCTCGACGCGGCCCCGATGTTGCGCTTCATTGGCCTGACCGCGACAGGTGCCGACAATATCGATCTCGATAGCGCCAGGCGTCATGGCGTAGCCGTCTGCAACATTCGCGGCTACTGCACGCGTTCAGTCACCGAACATGTCTTTGGCGTACTGTTGATGCTGGCACACAACCTGCACACCTACACCAACGCCGTTCGTGACGGCGCATGGCAGAAATCCGAGAACTTTTGCATGCTGACCCACCCGGTGCGTGAGCTTTCCTCGATGACGATGGGTATTGTCGGGTTTGGCGAACTCGGGCGTTCCGTGTCGCAAAAGGCGCGCGAGTTCGATATGGAGGTCATCATCTCCGCGCGTCCGGGCTCGAACTCTGTCCCGGACGATCGCGTCGCTTTCGATGAGGTGCTCGACCGTTCCGACGTCATTTCATTGCATTGCCCGCTGACAGAGGCAACACAGGGGCTGATCGGTGCGGACGAATTAAGGCGCATGAAGAGCACTGCGATCCTCATAAACACGGCGCGTGGCGCCCTCATCGAATCGGCTGCGTTGGCTATTGCTCTGCGCGATGGCGACATCGCCGCTGCTGCTATTGATGTGTTGCCTGAAGAGCCACCAATAAATGGCAACCCGTTACTCGACTACTCGAGCGACAACCTGCTCGTTACGCCACACATCGCGTGGAGCACTCACCACGCCCGTCAGGCGTCGATCATCGAGCTGGCGGCCAATGTCGAAGCATTCCTGAAGGGCGAAGAACGAAACCGCGTGGTTTAAGCACCGATAACCTGGCGGGACCATTGCACAACCGTGCGCACACGAGGCGAAGTCAGATCGTAGGCCTCGTCAAAGCTGACCCAACGCCACTCATGATGTTCCGGCTCGCCCGTCTCCGGTGACGGACCCATGACCACAGCCGACTGCCCTGTCTTTGCGATGTAGTAACGGGCTGTCTTGCCACGACTGTAGGGTCCGGTCTCCATAAAACGCTCGCCCCAGTCAAAATCGAGCTGGTCGATGCTCGTCTCTTCGCAGACTTCACGTTGCGCCGCCTCAAGAGGTTGCTCACCCTTTTCCTGCAGCCCTTTGGGAAAGTCCCAGTGGTGGTAGGCACGCAGCAACAACGTCATCCAGCCATCATCAGTCTGCCGCGCCAGCACGACGCCACAGGAAAGAAACGGTACGTCCATCAGGCCGCCCTCAATACATCAACAGGTGGGGCGTTGACCGCACCGCGGGCAGCAACGAAGCCGCTTGCACAGACGACGAAAATGCCGGCTGCGACGCCAGTGACCCACAGCAACGGGTTGAATTCGTATGGCAGCTCAAACAAACGTGTCGCAACGATTGCTGCAAGTATCGATGCGCCCGCGGACGCAAGAATTCCGGCCGCTGCACCCAGCGCCGCGAACTCGGCCATGACACCGGCAAAAACCGTGCGCTTACGGGCGCCAAGTGCGCGCAGCATCGCGCTTTCGAAGCGCCGCTCGTCAATTGTCGACTGTACTGCGGCGAACAGCACGGCAATACCGGCCGCCAGTGTGAAGACGAATACTGCCTGCACAGCGAGGCTCGCCTTCTGCACGATGCCGCGAATCTGTTGCAGAATCGAATCCAGGTCGATAACCGAAATGCTCGGATGCGTGCGCACAAGTTTTACAAGTACGGGCTGCTGCTGTTTTTCGAGGCGCAGACTCGCGATGTATGTTGTCGGCATACCATCCAGCGCCCCTGGAGAAAAGACCATGAAGAAATTTGGTTGAAACGAGTCCCAATTGATTTTTCGCACACTGCCAATTGTCACGTCGACTTCCCGTCCGGCGACAATGAATGTCATGCGATCTCCGATCGTCAGCCCGGTTTCAAGGGCGGCCTCTTCCTCGATCGAAACGAGTGGTGGCCCGTCGTAATCCTCTGGCCACCATTCCCCTTCAATGATTTCGTTGCTCGCAGACAGTTTCGATGCAAACGATAGATTGGCCTCGCGATTCGCCATCCACTTGCCGCCCGGATCCGGGTACTCGCGGTCTTTGACCGAGACGTCATTAATCGTGGACATGCGTGCCCTGATCATCGGTACAAACTCGGGAGGTTCTACGCCAGCGCTTCGATAGATATTTGCCACCGATTCCAGTTCGTGCGGCTGGATATTAATCATGAAGTGATTGGGGGCGTCCTCATCCAGCGTCTGCCGCCAACCCTCGAGCAAGTCAGTACGTACGATGGTCAGCAACAACAACACGGTAAGTCCCAGGCCGAACGCAACAACCTGGACCGCGCTGTCACGACCCCGCCGGGCGACGTTTGCCAGGCCGTAACGCCAGGCCACGCCAACCCCGGACCTGAAGCGCCCCATAGTCGCCACGAGGCCGCGCCCGACCAGGTACAGGGCGATTGCAATGACAACAATGCCGCCAAGCAGGATGGCGAGCATCTGGGCGTCGCCGACCGAGCGATACAACAAGGCGGCTACGGCAGCGAGCGCGAGCCCGTCGACTAGCATTCGCGACGGGGCTGGCGGCAATACGTCAAGCCGCAGAACACGCAGCGGCGGCGTATTGCGAAGCTGGATCAGTGACGGCAGCGCAAACCCGACAAGTAGCACCATGGCGCTGCCGCTGGCAAGCACGACCGGCATGATGCCAATACCCGGCAGGTCACTGGCAATAAGGTCTGCCAGTATTCTCGTCAGGATTTCTTCGGCCATGAACCCGATGATGCTTCCAATGATAACGCCCAACAGGCCGAGCAGTACCAAATGCACGACCGACACAGAAATCACGAAACGCTGTGTCGCACCGAGACTTTTCATCAACGCAACCGTGTCCATGCGCCGATGCGCGAAACGGCGCGCAGACATCGCCACCGCAACAGCGCTCAGCAGGAGGCTGATTACTGCCGTTAGCGACAAGAACCGCTGCGCGCGATCTGCCGCTCGAAAGGCCCGTTCACTACTTTCCTCGCGGTTCGATGAGCGAACTGCGTCCGGCAACTCAGGCTGAATGGACGCATCAAACCGGTTTACGGCGTCTTCGCTACCGGCAACAAGTAATGCATAGCCGACGCGACTGCCTTCTGAAACAAGGCCCGATGCGGCGACATCGTCAATGTTGATCAGTAGTGACGGTGCCAGTGACGCGAACCCCATGCTCTGGTCCGGGCGGTAGGTCAGCACGGCCGTAACTTCGAGTTCCAGGCTGCCGACCGTCAGTCGGTCACCGATATCCGCATCGATACGCGCCAGCAGCGCACCATCAGCCCACGCCTTGCCGCGGGCTGGCGTATTGTCGACGACGCGCTGTTCACCGAACAGCGTATCCGACACACGGACACTGCCACGCAGCGGATAAGCGCCACTAACAGCCTTTATTGTCGCGAGCGCGCTAAGATCGCCTGCGAATACGACACTCGGAAATGTATTCGTCTCGGCAGTCTGCAAATCGAATTCTTGCGCCCTGTCGCGCCATGTTTCAGGTATCGGTTCCTGCGATCGCAACCGCAAGTCGGCCGCCAGAACCTCATTCGCCTGTCTCGCAACAGCCTTGCCGATTCGATCGGTCAGAAAACCCACCGCGGTGAGCGCAGAGACGGCGAGTGCGATGGAAAACAGCAACACGAGGACCTCGCCAGAGCGAATCTCCCGGCGAAAACTCCTCAGCGCGAATACCATCACTTTCATGCGGCGCCCCGCGTATCGCTGACCAGTCGTCCAATATCCAGGCTCAGAACGCGATCACAGCGCTCCGCCAGCGACAGGTCGTGCGTGACAAGCACAAGCGTGGTCGAGGAGCTGCGATTCAGGTCGAACATCAGCTCCATGATATTGCTACCGGTGCGGCTATCGAGATTGCCGGTCGGTTCGTCGGCAAACAGAACGGCCGGTTCCGTTGCAAACGCGCGTGCGATAGCGACGCGTTGTTTCTCGCCACCGGATAGCTGTGCCGGATAGTGGCTCCATCGATCCCCCAGCCCGACTTTGTCGATGATCTTTCGTGACGCGCCGCGGGCATCCTCGCCACCCGCCAGTTCGAGCGGCAACATGACGTTCTCGAGCGCGTTGAGCGACGGCACGAGGTGAAATGACTGGAAGACAAAGCCGACGCTTTCCGCCCGAACCCTGGCGCGGCCGTCCTCGTCGAGCTCCGAGAGGTTGGCGCCATTCAGAACGACGTGACCATTTGTTGGCAGGTCCAGCCCGGCCAGGAGTGCCAGCAATGTCGACTTACCTGCGCCCGATGGGCCGACCACCGCAACGCTTTCACCCGCAGAAATATTGAAACTGACGCCGTCAAGAATGGTCAGACTGCCCTCTGGACTGCTAACCTCTTTGCTCAGGTCATGTGCCGCCAGAACTGTGGCGCCACCGGTAGATTGATTTCCCATGCTTAGAATTATTGCCTTTATTGTCGTGTTGCTTACAGCACCTGTGTGCCGCGCGGAATCCCCAACTGTTCTCGTATTTGGTGACAGCCTCAGTGCCGGGTTCGGAATAGATGTTGACCAATCCTGGACGTCATTGTTGCAGACGCGGCTGGAAGAGCAAGGGTACGAACATCGCGTGGTGAACGCCAGTATCAGCGGCGAAACGACCGAGGGCGGTGCCTCGCGCATCGAGTCGGCCATCGATACGTTTGCGCCCGACCTCATTATTCTCGAACTTGGCGGCAACGACGGGCTGCGCGGGATTCCGCCAGACCGCATGAAAGGGAATCTCAGCAAGATTATCGGGTCAAGTACCGCCTCAGGAGCGTCTGTCGTCCTGCTCGGCATTCGCATACCGCCAAACTACGGCCAACGCTACATCGAGGCATTCGAAAACGTCTTTCGGGAGGTTGCTGCGGAGCAAGACGTGCCCTGGATCGAGTTCTTTATGGAAGGCATTGCGCTCAACGATGAACTGATGCAGGGGGACGGCATTCATCCCAATGCTGCAGCGCAACCACTTCTGCTGGATAATGCATGGCCCATGATCAGCGCGGCATTGGCGAACTAAAGGAACACCATTGGAAAAGATCTGGCTAAAGTCCTACCCGGACGACGTACCCGTCGAATTGCCCGACGCACCGTTTCGCAGCGTCCGCGAGCTCTTCGAACACGCGTTTGAAAACTGGGCCGACCGGCCCGCCTATTCGAACATGGGGACGACACTGACCTATGCCGAGCTCGACCGGAAGTCGATGCAGTTTGCCTGTTATTTGCAGCAGACTCTTGGCCTGACGCGCGGCGAGCGAGTCGCCATCATGCTGCCGAATATCCTGCAATATCCTGTGGCGATGTGCGGCATCTTTCGCGCGGGGCTTGTCGTCGTTAACGTCAACCCGCTGTATACAGCGCGCGAACTGGAGCATCAGCTCAAGGACTCGGGCGCCCGGTGTCTCATCATCCTCGAGAACTTCGCGCACATATTCGAAGAAATTGCCGACAGGACGCCTGTTGAGCATGTCGTTACCACGGGCATTGGTGACCTGCTCGACTTTCCAAAAGGCGTCGTCACGAACTTCGTACTGCGCCACGTTAAGAAAGCCGTGCCGGCGTACTCGTTGCCCGGAAAAGTCTCATTTAAGGCAGCCCTGAAAAAGGGTAGCGGACAGGCACTGCAGGTCGTTGATATCGGTTTTGCCGATATCGCGTTCCTGCAATACACGGGTGGCACAACCGGGGTCTCCAAAGGCGCCATGCTCAGTCACCGCAATATGGTCCGCAATGTGCAGCAGACCGTCGTGTGGCAAGGCCCTGCCTACAAGGATTTTGACTACATAATCGCCATTACAGCTCTGCCGCTGTATCACATCTTCTCACTGCAGGGGAATTGCCTGACGGTGATGTCGCAGGGCGGACAGAACGTCCTGATCACGAACCCACGCGATTCAAAGGCGTTTATCAAGGAGATTCGTAAATTCCGATTCAACCTGTTTACCGGCGTAAACACCCTGTTCGCATCGTTGATGAACACGCCGGGGTTTGACGATATCGACTTTAGCGATCTGCGCGTCTGCGTCGGCGGCGGCATGGCCGTGCAGCCCGCGGTCGCCAAGGAATGGCGTGAGCGCACCGGCAACCCGATCCTCCAGGGCTACGGCCTGACAGAGACGTCACCTGTGGCGATCGTCAATCCGCTTGGTGCCGAGTTCACCGGGGCTATCGGCCTGCCGGTATCGTCTACGGACGTAATGATCTGCGATGATGCTGGCAACTCCCTGGCAATCGGCGAAATCGGCGAAATCTGCATCAAGGGGCCGCAGGTCATGGAAGGCTACTGGCAACGACCGCAGGACACGGCCGATGTCATGCTGCCTGGCGGCTGGCTCAAGACCGGCGATATCGGGCGCATGGCGGAAGATGGTTTCGTCTTCATCGAGGACCGCAAAAAGGACATGATCCTGGTGTCCGGTTTCAACGTCTATCCCAATGAGATCGAAAACGTCGTGGTCGAGATGGATGGCATCCTCGAGGCCGCCGCGATTGGGCTGGAGGACGAGCGCTCGGGCGAAATCGTCAAACTATTCGCTGTGCGAACCGATCCGTCTGTCTCGGAGCAGGACGTACTCGATTTCTGCCGCGAGAACCTGACGAACTACAAGCGACCGAAAATAGTCGAATTCCGCGACGACCTGCCGAAAACCAACGTCGGCAAGATTCTGCGGCGCGCATTGCGCGACGAGTAAGGGGAGACCCATGCAACGACTTGCTATTGGCCTGGGGATCTTCTTCTTCGGGCTTGCCACCGGTATTGCCGCAACCTCCGCCCTCGATCCGGTCCGGGTCGCACCACATATTTATGAGCTGGCCTTCGAAAACGACCGTGTCAGGGTGCTGGAAAGAACAATCCGCAACGGCGAAACCGCGCCTTTGATCGAGCAGCCCGACCGCGTTGTCATCTATTTGAACCCCTGTGCCTGGCTGGTCGAAGAAGAGGACGGCAGCAAACGCATGGAGTCGTTTAAGTTCGGCGAGCCAACATGGGCCCCCGCCGAGACGCACGGAGGAAAGACATCAAACGTTATTCAACAATGCTCGGTAATAGAAGTGGAACTGTTGTAGGACAGCGTTTTTTCCATGAACACGCTAAGGGGATCTGTCTTGTACGCACCGAATGGGCCGCGCTCGGTGTAGCCGAGTTTACGATAAAGACTGAGGGCCTCCGGCTGCAACGGACCGGCCTCTAACCTGACAATCCGCACTCCGGAAGCCAACAGGTAATCTTCGAGATGCTGCATTACCGCGGTCGCAAGGCGTTTTCCCCTGTGCTCGACGTCGACATAAACTCTCTTTATCTCTCCGTATGTTGTGTCGCCCTCGACTAACTTCACGGCGCCGCACGCAACCAGTTGCTCATCAACGTACCCGGCGAAAAATGCCGAGTCCGTGCCGACAAGCACGTCCAGGGGTTCAGCATGGTTACTCTCAGGTGGATACAGTGAGCTTAGATATTCGTCGGACTTTGTTACTAACGACACGACATCCAGATCATTGAGATTCCGAACTCGCCGCATTTTTAGTTTTTCTGACATTCGTTCTATTCGTGATATTGCGGGCTCAGTTCGTGGACCGCATCAACCAGCACACCGAGGTGTTCGGGATCGATATCGGGTGTGATGCCGTGGCCGAGATTGAATACGTGACCAGGCCCCTTGCCGTAGCTTGCGAGCGTGTCAGCAACGCCCTGGCGAATGATCTCAGGGGACTCGCGCAGCGTTGCCGGGTCGAGATTGCCCTGCAGCGCTACCTTGTCGTCGACATACTTGCGGGCATCTGCCAGGTCCGTGGTCCAATCGACACCGAGCGCGTCACAGCCGGTGCCAACCATGTCTGTTAGCAGCGGGCCGGCGCCCTTTGTAAACAGGATCACGGGTATACGCCTGCCATCACGCTCCCTGGTCAGGCCGTCGACAATCTTCTGCATGGGGTCGAGCGAGAATCGCCGGTAATCGTCGCGCTCCAGAGCTGCACCCCAGGTATCGAAAATCATGATGGCCTGGGCACCCGCTTCAACCTGGGCGTTGAGGTATTCGGTAGTAGTTCGTGCGACCGTATCCAGCATCTTGTCGAGTGTCGCCGGATCTTCGGCAGCAAGTCCCTTGATGATTTTGAGTTCGCGACTCGAACCCCCTTCGACCATGTAGGTGCCAACGGTCCACGGGCTGCCGGCAAAGCCGATTAGTGGCACCTGTCCATCCAGTTCCTTGCGAATCGTCCGCACGGCGTCAAAGACGTAGCCGAGCGATTCAGAAACATCGGGAACCGCCAGCTTACTGATCTCACTTGCGGTGCGGACAGGCCGTTCGAACTTTGGCCCCTCGCCTGTTTCAAAATAGAGTCCGAGCCCAAGGGCATCTGGAACAGTCAGGATGTCGGAGAACAGAATCGCCGCGTCGAGCTTGTAACGCCGCAAAGGCTGCATCGTGACCTCGCAGGCAAGCTCGGGGTTACGGCACACCGTCATGAAGTCGCCGGCCTTCGCACGCACCTCGCGATACTCGGGCAGGTAGCGGCCTGCCTGGCGCATGATCCAGAGCGGCGTACGTTCGGTTGGCTCGCGCAGCAGTGCGCGCAGCAACAGGTCGTTTTTCAGCTCGTTCATTGCGCCACCTGTGTGGCAATCGTGGCCTGGATTGCCTCAGCCGCGGCTTGAGGGCTATCGGCATCACGAATCGGTCGCCCGACGACGATGTAGTCAGCGCCGTTCGAGAATGCGGTATCAACTGTGACCACACGCTTCTGGTCTCCCGCCGGCTTGTTGTCGACAGGTCGAATGCCCGGGGTTACGACAAGCAATTTGGAGTCAACGAATTCACGCAGCCTCGGCACTTCGAGACCGGACGATATGACGCCATCGCAACCTGCTTCGAGCGCGCGGCGTGCACGCGACAGTACAAGGTCGCTCACATCACAGTCGAAGCCCATGTCATCGAGGTCGCCGCGATCGAGACTCGTCAGCACCGTCACGCCGAGCACTTTGAGTGAGTCACCCTTGTTCTCGGCCGCCGCCTCCATGATGGACTGGTTGCCATGCACGGTGACAAAGCTCGCGCCGCGGTCCTTGAGTTGCCGCACCGCCGATCCGACCGTTGCCGGGATATCGAAAAATTTCAGGTCACAGAAGACTTTCTTGTCGCGCGCCAGCATCCAGTCGAGTAGCTCGAAGTAGCCACCACTCATCATGAGCTCGAGGCCAATCTTGTAAAACGTAACGGTATCACCGAGTTCATCGGCCAGCTCACGAGCCCTGTCGCAGTCAGGTACATCCATGGCGAAAATGAGTCGGTCTTTGGCGGGAATGTTTTTGTCGGTCACGAGCTTGCCTCTTGGTTGGTGTCGCCGGCGCGGGCGCATTCTAACAGAGCCGCGAGCTCATTTTGCGCTGAGCAGCCGCTCATGTTCTGCGATCGCGTAGCGATCCGTCATTCCCGCAACATAGTCGGCCACGATCCTCGCCCGGCCTGGCTCGTCCTCATTCGCGGCATGATGCGCAAAGTCATCCGGCAGCAACTTCACGTTCGTCGAGTAGAGCTCGAACAGCTCGCGGACGATGGTCTGTGCGCGCGTTGTCATCTCCAGCTTCTTCTCGTGAGAATAGAGGTGCTGTTGCAGGAAACGCTTCAACGCGATGTGCTGCTCATAGACCTCGTCCGAGAAAGACACCAGGACCTTGCCTGCCTTCCTGACGTCATCAATAGATTGTGGTGCAGCCGTCACAATGTTTGCCCGTGTCGTCTCGATCAGGTCCGTGACAACGGTGCCAATCATGCGCCGGATCGTCTCGTAGATAAGCCGACGATCCTCGAGGTCCGGGTAGCGTCGCTGCACCTCCTCGTAACCTGAAGCAAACAGCGCCTGGTTGCGAAGTTGATCGATGCTGAGCAGACCCGCGCGAATACCATCGTCGACATCATGGTTGTTATAGGCAATCGCGTCGGCGATGTTGGCAATCTGCGCCTCGAGCCCCGGTTGGTCACGATTTAGAAATCGCTGCCCGATATCACCCAGTTCGCGTGCATTCGCTTTCGAGCAGTGCTTGAGGATGCCCTCGCGGGTTTCAAACATCAGGTTGAGCCCCGGGAACTCCGCGTATTTAGCCTCAAGCTCATCGACCACTCTGAGCGACTGCAAATTGTGTTCGAATCCGCCAAACTCGCGCATGCAATCATTGAGCTCGTCCTGCCCGGCGTGGCCGAATGGCGTATGTCCGAGGTCATGCGCCAGGCAGATCGCCTCGGTCAGTGGTTCGTTCAATGACAACGCCGCCGCAACTGAGCGCCCAACCTGCGACACCTCGAGTGAATGAGTCAGGCGCGTTCGGTAGAGGTCACCCTCGTGATTGACGAACACCTGCGTTTTGTAGACAAGCCGGCGAAATGCGGTGGAATGAATGATGCGGTCGCGATCGCGCTGATATTCGCCACGATATGTCGCGGCAGGCTCTTCATAGCGCCGGCCCCGACTTTGTGCCTCATCGGCCGCATACGCTGCAAGTCCGGACATCAGTTTGCGGCCTCGAGAACCTTTTCCAGTAGCGACCGATCGATATCGCTGCTCACGTGAGCGCTGCCAATCTTTTCAAGCAGCACGAACCGGAGTTGCTTCTGCAACACCTTTTTGTCCATTCCCATGGCATCGAGCATCGCCTGCGCGCCAACAGCAGGCGGCTTTACCGGTAACCCTGCCGCTACCAGCAGGTTTTCCAGGCGGTTAACCTCGACGCTGTCGATACCGCTGAGTTGTGATGCCATCACCATGCCGGCGGCAACCGCCTCTCCGTGCAGCCACTTTCCGTATCCGAGACAGTGCTCGATAGCGTGTCCGAATGTATGGCCAAAATTCAGCAGGGCACGCCGCCCGGCCTCGTGCTCGTCTTCAGCCACGATTTCGGCCTTCAGTTCGCAGGATCGTTGTACGGCGTACGCGACGGCATCCGGATTCAGATCAAGCAGCGCGGCTATGTTTTCCTCAAGCCATGCAAAAAACCTGGCATCCGTGATGGCGCCGTACTTGATGACTTCGGCCAGACCGGCCTGCAGCTCCCTGGTGGGAAGTGTGGCCAGCGTGGACGTGTCGATGAGGACGATTCGTGGCTGGTGAAATGCACCAATCAGATTCTTGCCCTGCGGATGATTGACGCCGGTCTTGCCTCCGACCGACGAGTCAACCTGTGCGAGAAGCGTAGTCGGCACCTGGATGAATGCAACCCCGCGCATGTAGCAAGCCGCCGCGAAACCCGCAATGTCGCCCACGACGCCACCGCCCAATGCAATCACGGTCGTGTCCCGATTCGCGCCGCTAGTGACGAGCGCGTCGAGCACTTTATTGACTGTTTCAATCGTCTTGTGCTGCTCGCCATCGGGCAATTCGACCGTCCTGATATCGCTGCCTGCCAGGTTGGCCTTTAGCTTGTCCAGGTACAGTGGCGCGACAGTTTCGTTACTGACGATCAGGCAGTCTCCGTCGACCAGGTGGCCGTTGAGGTCGAAGTTGCCACCCAACAACTCACTGCCGATGACGATCGGGTAACTCCGCTCGCCGAGTTCGACGTTGATGGTGCGCGCGTCCATCCGCGTAGATTACCGGAAAGGCCTCGCGGGCGGGATGTTTGTTATCGGAAGTAAAGCGCAGCGCCAGAGAGCCATGCAGATAACAAAGCATGCCGACTGCGAGGCCCCTTCGTCAGAGGCGATCCAGGATTTCGTCAGCGACCGCTCTCACTTTGCGGCCATCTGTCTCGATGATCAGGTCCGCGACTTCCCTGTAAAGCACGTCGCGCTGCTCCATCAGCTCCTCAAGAATCTTACGGCGGTCACCGCTCTCGAGCAGCGGGCGTTCGCGGCCTCTCTGAGTGCGCGCGAGCTGCTGATCGACGGTCGTATACAGGTAGATAACAAATCCGCGCGCGCCAAGGTGGCTTCGGTTCTGGGGGCTGATGACGGCGCCGCCACCGGTGGCGAGAACGACGCCTTCAATCTTGCTCAGGTCATCGATAACCTTGGCCTCGCGTTTGCGAAACCCGTCTTCACCCTCTTTTTCGAATATGAAGGAAATGTCGACACCGGTACGCGACTCGATCTCGTCGTCACTGTCCATGAAATTCAGGTGTAACAGGCGGGCGAGCTGTCGTCCGACTGCTGACTTGCCGGCCCCCATGGGACCGATAAGGAACACGTTTTGTGGTTTTTTCATAGTGTCGACGGTTTGCCTATATGAGAAAGCCAACCCGAAGGTTGGCTTTCGTCAATGATTGCCTCGCGACGGCTTAGTAGATGCTTGAGCCTTCCTCAAGGATCCTCGGGGTTACGAAGATAAGCAACTCAGCCTTGTTGTCGATGCGCTGTTTGCTCTTAAACAGGACACCAAGGACAGGGATATCACCAAGGAACGGGACCTTCTTGATCGTCTCGCGACGCTCTGTCTCGTAAATACCGCCAAGAACAACCGTCTGCCCATCAGAAACGAGCACCTGGGTCTCTACCGCGCGGGTATCGATACTTGGCACCGTGCCACCAAGGCCACCCGTCGAGATGATGTCGCCGACGTTGTCCTTGTGAACTGCAAGATCCATGATGATGTTGTTGTCCGGCGTAATCTGCGGCGTAACCGTCAGACTCAGCACAGCTTTCTTGAACTGCACTGTCGTAGCACCTGAAGAAGCTGATTGCTGATATGGGATTTCCACACCCTGCTCGATACGGGCCTCTTTCTGGTTCGCGGTAATGACGCGCGGTGTCGAAACGATCTCGCCGCGACCTTCAGCTTCGAGAGCTGTCAGCTCAAGATCAACAAGGAAGTCATTTTCGAGAACCGCAAGTGCGAATCGGCCAGCCGCATCGGCGATGGGTACGTTCACGTTATAGCGATTACCCAGCTGCGGAACCTGGACCGGGAAGATTGTGCCGTTCGCCGGATCACCCAGGTTGTCTATTGCCGAGTTCACCATCGTATCCGTACCGGTGCCAGTGCCTGAGATGAACTGACCACCGTCGCCGGCGCTATTTTCATTCAGCGCGGTAACACCAAGGCGAATACCGAGGTCGCGGCTAAAGTCATCATTGACGACAACGATGCGCGACTCGATCAGCACCTGCTTGATAGGTACATCGAGCGTCGAAACCATGCGACGCATGTCCTGCAGACGCTCTGCTGTATCCTGTACCAACAACGTGTTGGTGCGATCATCGACGGCAATACTGCCGCGCTCCGACAACATCGTGTTACCACTGCCTCCATCTCCGCTAATGAGGCCTGCAAGATCGCCAGCTTTCGCGTAGTTAACTTGCAAGAACTCGGAATAAAGCGGTTCGAGTTCGGCGATAGCCTGCTGCGCTTCGAGATCAGCCGTTTCACGAGCCGCGATCTCCTCAGCCGGCGCAACGATGATGACATTGCCGTTCTGGCGCATATCCAGACCCTTCGTCGTCATGACAATATCCAGCGCCTGGTCCCACGGTACGTTGCGAAGACGCAGCGTGACGTTGCCCTGCACCGTGTCAGAAACAACGATATTGCGGCCGGACGTCTCAGCGAGCAGCTGCAGTACAGCACGTGTCTCGATGTCCTGGAAGTTCAGCGTCAGGCGCTGACCTTCGTATTCTTTGGACTCCGAGAACAGGTTCGAGCCTTCTTCAGACTCCGCTGCCGACGGGTTGATCTCAATGGTGAACTCGTTGTCCGACTGGTACGCAAGCTGCTCATACTTGCCTTCAGCCGAAATAACTATGCGTGTGTCGAGATTCGTCCGCAAGGTGTCTACGGTCGTAACCGGTGTCGCAAAGTCCATGACATCAAGGCGACGCATCAGCTCCGCCGGCAAGTCAGTGTCCTTAAAGATCGCGACAACACGACCGCCTTCCTGGCGAATATCGACCGGCGTTGACGCGTCAGTCAGGTTCACAACAACGCGACCACCGCCATCACGTGTGCGACGGAAATCAACGCCCGTAATCTCACGACCAGAACCAGAGCTCGAGTAGGACTGCTGCGAAACAACATTGCTGGCGAACTGGGTGGTTCCAGCGCTGTAGTCTTCGCCGTCGCCGAGCGTAATCGTTACCGTATTACCGCTGGCGCGAGTCTCGTACGAGACCATCGAATCGAGGTTCAGTACAACACGTGTGCGGCCATTCGCTTCTGCCGTCAACACCGTGTCCAGCGGACCGAGATTGACGTCACGACGGCGCGACGTGAGACCAAGAGTGGTACCGGGCAGGTCAAGCGCGATGCGTGCCGGGTCCTCGATCGTGAATGCGAGCGGCTCAGGGGCCGTCCCACTCATGATCAATTTCAGCTCCACGCGCTCACCGGGCAGACTCTGAACCTGAATGTCCTGCAACCGGTTGCCTTCCTGTGCGTTTGCGGCAGATACCGCAAACAACAGGAGCGCGACCTGTGCTATTGCGGTCATTTTCAGCACTATGCTGCGTGCGACCGACTGTTTGATTTTGAGCATCATTCCAATTACTCCCAGTTCCATTCAGGCATCAGTCCGAAAGACTAATGGCGGCATCTCTCTCTATATATCCGCCAATCCCGTCAGAGATGATTTCAACAAGTTCAATTTCAGATTCGTTAATAATATTGATCCGTCCGTCGTTCTGACCGAGGTAGTTGCCCGGCACGACGCGGTGAATCAAACCGTCAGATGTTTGTACGAGTCCGTACATCGTCTCGCCGATATACAGCGTCCCGACCATGCTGAGCGTATCCAGTGGAAAACCTTCGAGAAACTCCTGGCTGCGCTTTGGATCAGGTCCGACTCCACCACCAGGACCGGCTGTTGCAACCTGCGGCGTATCCGGCACAAATGGCGAGCGCACGCCTTGCGCATCGGCAACGTAAGGGAAAACTTCATACAGTTTGACTTCGGGCAGCGGTTCAATGCGACCACCTGGCCGTGACTTAACCTCGTTGACGTACTGATCGAGATCGTCCATGTCACCACCGCAGGCGGCGACGCCAAGCAGCGCTGCAGCCAAAATCAGGCTATTGCGAAATTTGCGGGCAGCATCCATCAGTCCGCCTCCTCGTCCAGGTAACGATACGTTTGGGCGGTAACTTCAAGACTCAGTTTATCGAAGCTGTCCTGCCCTTCGGGCGTAATGTTGATGTCATGCAGAGTTACGATTCGTGGCAAAGCCGCGACACCACTCACGAAATTTGCGATCTCGTGATAACCACCGGAAAGACGAATCTTGATCGGCTTCTCGGCGTAGAAGTCACGCGGAATCTCGGGTTGCGGCTGGAACAGTTTTTCCTGCAACCCTGATGCCAGGCCCGTCTGCGATACGTCGACGATCAGGCTGGGGATTTCAGTCTCACCCGGAAGCTGGCGCAACATCGTGCCAAATGACTGTTCGATCTGCGCAAGCTGCGCCTTGTAGGCATCGTAGTTGGCTGCCTTGCGCTGCTTGTTCTCAAAGGTCACCCGCAGTGTCGATTCATCCTCCTGGGCTCGCTGTAATTCCGGCAACCTGTTCTCGATGATGGTGAACCAGATGCCCGCACCAACCACCGCAATAAATACGATAAAAATAACTGCAGCACGGAATAACAGGGGCCAGCGGCCAACGTCATTTACATCTAAACTTCTTAGTTCGTCAACGACGTTCATGGCAGCATCTCCTCGTCATCGCTACCCTGCGATTCCTGCCTCAGGTACACAACGAACTCTGCTTGCCGGGAGTTGCCCGACTGTGTCGTCTCAACGCGATCAACCTCGGGGTCGCTCATCCAATCTGAAGAGTCGATCTGACGCATCAGTGCCGATACACGTGTGCTTGACTGCGCAACGCCGCGAACCTCTACGCGCGCACCAGTCTGTTTAAGGCCTGTCAGATAAACGCCTTCCGGCATTTGTCGGGCAACCTCGTCAAAAAGGTGGACGATTTCAGGGCGGCTTTCCTGCAGCTGCTCAATGATCTCCATGCGCGCCAGCAGGCGTTCTTTCTGCCGCTCCAGGCCGTCAATCTCTGTAATGCTCTTCTGCAGTTCGGCGATCTCATTCGTCAGACGCTGATTGCGCGCTTCCTGGTTCGAGATCATTTGCGAGAATGCAAACATGGTCAGGAGAACCACGCCAATTGCAGAAACGGCACCACCGGCCAGGGCAACACCGAAATCTCGTTGGCGTCTCTTGCGCTCAGCCTCGCGCCATGGGAGTAGATTAATACGTGGCATTAGTCAAAGCTCCTCAGTGCAAGACCACACGCGGTGAGAAGTGCTGTCGCATCTTTGTGCACTCCCTGCGATTTGGCTTTTGATGAAATTTTCATCTGGCCCAGCGGATCACCAATCTCGGTCGGGATACCGACGCGACTGGAGATTACGTCAGCGATGCCCGGGATATTGGCGCACCCACCGCATACCAGAATCATATCGGGTTGCTCGCGACCGCCACCTGATGCCAGGTAGAACTGCAACGAGCGACTAACTTGCTGGGTCATGTCGTCAATGAACGGCTCGAGTACTTCCGGCTGGTAGTTACTCGGCAGGCCACCCTGTTTCTTGGCGCGACCGGCATCTTCCATCGACAGGCCGTAGGTCCGCATGATTTCCTCGGTGAGCTGTTGCCCGCCGAAGTTGAAATCACGCGTATAGATAACTTTAAGGTCTGCAAGGACACTGAACGTCGTGCTGCTGGCGCCAATATCGACAACGGCAACAGACTGTCCCATGCCGCTATCCGGAATCTGGTGGCTCAGGAGCTGACAGGCATTCTCGAGCGCAAACGCCTCGACGTCGACGACGTGCGTCGCCAGTCCTGCCGCGTTGACGGCTGACTCGCGTTGCTCGACATTGTCGGTACGTGTCGCTACGAGGAGCACATCCAAAAGTTCCGGGTCCTTTTCATTAGGACCGACGATTTCGTAGTCAAAACTGACTTCTTCCATCGGGAACGGAATGTACTGGTCAGCCTGAATTTCGACCTGGCCTTCGAGGTCTCTCTCGGACAGGCTCGAAGGCATCTGGATGACCTTGGTGATGGCCGCGTCGCCGCTGATGGCCACAGCGACATCGGTCGCTTTGGCGCCAGCGCGTTTGACGGCACGACGAATAGCCTCACCGACGGCCTTGGCATCGACAATCGCCTTTTCACTGACCGAACTTGGTGGGGTGGGCTCCGCAGAGTAGGACTCGACGCGAAAGCGCTTTCCGCTTTGGGAAAGCTCAATCAGCTTGACCGAAGACGTCGTTATGTCGAGGCCCAACAGTGGTTGAGATTTTTTGCCGAATAACACGTATTTTTCCTTTCAAGTCGGTAAGTTGCGAAGCAAATGTAGTCTTGGCCTCAGCAATTCGATTTAACTATATATCAACAAAATGTTAAATAAAACGTGACTTTGTTCACGATCCCGCGATCCGTATAGTAAGTTGCACGCCTGGCATATTCCGTGAACTGGTCGGTACACCGGAGGTAGGACCCGGAGACACTACTTATTCAGCCATATTGCGGGGCTCGTCCCGCTTGTTATCATCTGCCGCCGTAGACTTGGATTCACGGGGCATTTGCCCGCGAAACGCCACATTT
>CALZHX010000310.1 GCA_945787435.1 uncultured Woeseiaceae bacterium | reverse complement strand
TCGGGCACCGAGTCGCGTGGTTGTCGTTCCTCAGAACGTTGTACGTCGCGAGATGTGAGCCGCGAGACTCGCGAGGGTGACCAAGCGGACAGAGCTCCGAGCCTCACGTGCGTTGCCGACGGCTCGACATGTGCGAGTCGAGCGCGGCATACGCTTTGGCCCTGCGCAGAGCGCGCAGCCTCCGCTCACGCCCGACGCCGTGTGGGGTAATGAACAAGCCGAATGGGACTTCGAGCGAGGCATCCGAAAATGAGTCTTCGGTGCCCTCGGTTCGCGTGATAGCGTTTCTCTATGACGCAGATCGACCGCTTTCTTGCCCTCCTGATGGGCAGGCTCCTCACAGCGCGGGAAAAGCACCTATGAAAAAAATCGCCAGTATCAGCCTGGGTCCCTTGAGTCTCGACTGTAACTTCAGTGCTAACTTCCTCGGCCACGATTTCGAAGTCGTGCGCATTGGTACCGATAACGATTTCAAGGCAGCCGAAAAGCTCGTCGCGGAGTGGCGGGGCAAGGTCGATGCCATCGGGCTCGGTTTGGTGCACGACCACTACTGGGTGGGAACCCATTATTTTCATCAGCGCGATACCGCGAAGCTCGAAAAACTGGCGGGTGATACCCTGGTGAGCACCGGCGCACGACTGCGGAGGATTGTACAGGAGTGGTCGTTGCGCTCGGCCCAGCACGAGCTCGGCAATTTCTTCAATAACGCAAAGGTGTTGTTCCTGTCGGGCACGACCGACTACCGCTTGGCGTCCGTCATGGCGGAATTCACCCAGAACCTGACCTTTGCCGATCCGGTTCTCCAGTTCGGCGCCCCGGGCCTCCTGCATTCGTTGAGTGCCTTGGAAAGGTATGCGGCGGGCAGTCACCCGGTGCTGCGATTCAGTCCCGAAGGCGGGTTGCTGCCGTCGTTGGCGCCCGGGAAGCTGTTGAACAAACTCCTGCTGAAGAAAGCGGTGCGCGATGCGGATGTCATTGTCGCGTCATACCACCAGCTGGAGCGATATGGCCCTGAGGAACTGGACGGGAAGGTCGTGCTGACCTCGACGATTTCACCCGACCGGCATGAGGCCCTGAAGGAACGGGGGGTTCGGGTCGTGATCGACTGCAGCATCCAGCCATTCGAGCAAACCGTGGGCCTGAATCTCGTAGAGGCAATGATTCTGGCGGCCCTCGGCAAACCCGCGAAGGAGATTGCCCACGACGATTACCTGGAAAGATTTACCGATTTAGATCTGAAACCGAGAATCCTTTATCCGATCGAGGGTAAGAAACAGATCAATCGCTTTGCGTTTGTGATCCACCCGCTCTCGCAGAAATACCTGACGAACGTGAAGCCCCTGGAGATACTGGCGAAAGTGTCACCGCCAGTGGTGATGGACGTCGTGGAGAAGGCGGTCGCCCACGCACCGCCGATGGTGTACTCGAAGGTGGAGGGCATTCGGTCTTCCACTGGGGTGGAGGCCGAAGGCTGGCTGATTTTCGTCGGGGGCACGCCCAAACAGATCATGTCTCACAGCCCCGAGTTCACGTATCGCCAGCTGTTGGCGGCGGCGGACATGGCAAAAAAATTGGGCGCCCAGATCATGGGTCTCGGGGCATTCACCAAAGTCGTCGGAGACGCGGGGGTCACCGTGGCCAAGCGCGCCCCCCTGCCTATCACCACTGGCAATAGCTACAGCGCCTCCGGCGCCCTGTGGGCAGCCCATGACGCTGCCGCCAGGCTGGGCCTGGTCGAGCTGGAGAAGGGTAAGAGAATCAAGGGAAAGGCGATGGTGGTGGGTGCCACCGGTGCGATCGGCTCGGCCTGCGCCAGGCTGCTGGCCCGGACAGCGGAGGAAGTCCACCTCGTGTCGCCGGAATCGGCAAAACTGCTGGTGCTCGAGAAGTCCATCCTCAAAGAATCACCGGGGGCAAAGCTGGTACTGGCTTCCTATGCAGACGGTGACCGCAGCATTGGCGACATGGATATGATCGTCACGGCAACCTCTGGAGCTGGCAAGAAAATTCTCGACATCATGAAGGTGAAGCCGGGCTGTGTGATCACCGATGTCGCGCGGCCACTCGACCTGCCCGCGGAAGAGGTGGCCAAACGTCCGGATGTGTTGGTCATCGAGTCGGGTGAGGTGTACCTGCCCGGCAAAGTGCGCATGAAACAAATCGGCTTTGAAGATCACAACGTGGTGTATGCATGCCTTGCGGAGACCATCGTGCTTGCCCTGGAGGGACGGTTCGAAAATTTCACCTTGGGCCGGACTATCGAGTGGGAAAAGGTGCATGAAATCTACAAACTGGGGTTGAAGCATGGCATGCGGCTGGCCGCGATTTCGGGTGTGAATGGCGTTTTCTCCGATGAGGATATCGCTAGGGTACGGCAGTTGGCCTTGGAGGCCCGCGAGAAAGGAAAGCTTCCCTCGGCCCCGCGGGCTGCAGCACTCAAGACAAAACCAGCGCGACGTGATTGAGCATGGATCTATGCCAGAGTCGTCAGCTCTCTTAGCGC
>CALZHX010000309.1 GCA_945787435.1 uncultured Woeseiaceae bacterium | reverse complement strand
GATGCGCTCAACGTGTTGCTCGAACGCGGCATAGAGACCGGCGAATTCCGCCGATGTGTTGTTCATGACCTGCCACACCTGTTCGTCATGCCCGTCGTTTTCTCGGTCATTTTCAAGCTGCTGTTCGAAAAACAATGTCCCGACACTGACCAATTGATCGAGGCGCAGGTCGACCTGCTGATTGCGCACATGAAAGGAGAAATGGAATGAATACCCGGCGCCACTGGCTACTCACTGCGGGTGCACTTGTGCTCGCCGCTTGCGACGCCTCGACCAACGACAACCGCATCGTTGGTGAGCTCGCTTCGGACAGGATCGAACTCACCGCCGAGGTCGCAGAACCCATTTCGGAAATCCTGGTTGCCGAAGGCGAGGTAGTGACGGCCGGGCAAGCATTGATGCGGCAGGACACCTCGCGCGCAGACGCGCGACTGGCTGAAGCCGAGGCGGCACTGGGCCAGGCACAGGCTCGCCTGGATGAACTTGTTCGCGGGCCGCGCAGCGAGCAAATCTCCGCCGCGCGGGCAAGTGCTGAAGGCGCCAAGGATGAACTGGCATTTCGCCGCTCCGATTACGCGCGAGTACAGGAAATCTTCGACAAGCAACTCGCCTCTGAGGAATTGCTCGATCGCGCCAAGGCGGCACTGGACACGGCACAGTCCAATGACAAACTTCGCCGCGCGCAATTGCAGGAACTCCTGACAGGGACAACTGGTGAGGAGTTAGCACAAGCCGAGAATGCCGTAAAACAGGCCGCAGCACGCCGCGAATTGCTCGCCGTAGATGTCGCCCGACACAGCATTGTCGCGCCCGTCGACGGCATCGTCGACAGCCGCCTGTTCGAATTCGGCGAGCGCCCATCGCCTGGCCAGGCGATGATGGTCATGCTATCCGGCACCCAGGCCTATGCGCGCGTTTATGTTCCCGAGCAACTTCGAGTGCACGTCAAACCCGGATCGGAAGCCACGGTATTTGTTGACGGCCTGCCCGAGTCGATACCGGGCCGCGTTCGCTGGGTTGCGTCCGAAGCGGCATTCACACCGTACTACGCACTGACCGAACGCGACCGCGGCCACCTCACTTACCTTGCGAAAATTGACATTAGCGAACAGCGAGACCGGCTGCCGGATGGCGTACCGGTGGAGGTCGACCTGGGGCTGGTAAGCACTGAATGAACGACGAACTCGCCATTCGTGCACGCGGCCTGAGCAAGCACTTCGGTAGCCTGCGCGCCGTCGACCGCCTGGATCTGGACGTTCCAAAAGCATCAATCTATGGCTTCCTCGGACCAAACGGATCCGGGAAATCGACGACGATCCGTATGCTGTGTGGCCTGCTGACCCCGACCGAAGGCAACGCGGATGTTCTCGGTTATCACGTGCCGGATCAATCCAAAGAGCTTAAGCCGAGAATCGGATACATGACGCAGAAGTTCTCTCTATTCGGCGACATGACCGTCGTCGAGAATCTGCAGTTCATCGCCGAGATTTACTCGGTGCCGGCTGCGAACCGTAAACCGCGCATAGACGAACTCCTGGAAAAATACGACCTGACCGAACAACGCAGGCAATTCGCCAGAACGATGAGTGGCGGCCAGAAGCAACGTCTCGCACTGGCCTGCGCTGTTCTGCACCATCCGGAACTGCTATTGCTTGACGAGCCAACAAGCGCGGTCGACCCGCAGAGCCGGAGGGACTTCTGGGCAAACCTTTTTCGCCTTGCCGAAGGCGGCACGACGATCCTCGTGTCGACACACTACATGGACGAGGCTGAGCGCTGCCATAAGCTGGCAATTCTCGATCATGGCGTCAAAGTCGCGGACGGCGCACCGCAGGAACTGCAGGACAACACCGGCATGAGCATCGTCGAGGTACTCGCAGATGATCCCTACCATGCTCAATCAGTCATCAAACAGATACCTGTCGTCGCGAGTGTGACGCAACTCGGCATTCGACTGCGTGTGCTGATTCCCGAATCGGTTGGTGATGCGCTCGATTTGGTCAATCGAAACCTGCAACAACACAAAATCACCGCCGACACACGCATCGCGCATGCCACGCTTGAAGACGTCTTTGTCGCGGTCACATTGAAACCTGAGCAACGCGCAGCATGAAATCACTATCCCGTCTCGCGGCTGTTACACGAAAAGAAGTGCGCCAGTTGCGGCGCGATCGCCTGACATTCGCAATGATATTCGGCATGCCGTTGATGCAAATCCTGATGTTCGGCTACGCGATTAACACCGATGTCCGGAATCTCAAATCCGCAGTTGCGGACGAAGCTAACACGCATCTGTCGCGTGAGTTTATTGCGCAAGTTGGTGAAACGCAGGTGGCAGACATACGGCGCCGGGTAGTCTCCGTTGCGGACCTCGAGGAATTGCTACGCACTGGCGCAATTTCCATCGGCATCTCGATCCCCCCCGACTTCGATCGCCGAATGCTCCTTCTCCTGGCGGTTGGAATCGAATGCAACAGGCATGTTGCGCAACTGATTGGCAACGCCGAGCACAGTGGGGTCGCTACCGTCGACGAGAATATGGGCGGCCGCACGATGGGG
>CALZHX010000308.1 GCA_945787435.1 uncultured Woeseiaceae bacterium | reverse complement strand
GAGCTGATGCAATTTCTGGAAGTGGCGCAGATGCTATTTCCGGTAGTGGAGCTGATGCAATTTCTGGAAGTGGCGCAGATGCAATTTCTGGAAGTGGCGTAGATGCCATATCAGGAAGCGGTGCTGATGCTATTTCCGGTAGTGGCGCAGACGCCATATCAGGAAGTGGCGCAGATGCAATTTCTGGAAGTGGAGCTGATGCAATTTCTGGAAGTGGCGCAGATGCCATATCAGGAAGCGGTGCTGATGCTATTTCCGGCAGTGGCGAACCCATGCTAGCTGGTCCGATCCAGTCGATTGATCTGCAAGGCGGGTCGTTTGTTGCGGTTGGCCAGACAGTGTCATTCGCACGTGAAAGCCTTGGCGGCTTGCAGGTGGGAGGCTTCGTTACTGTATATGGCTCTATCTCAGGTGCAGGTCGTATTACTGCTACTAGCGTCGACATTTCGGCAGAAATGTATGTGCCTGGTGCGACGGAAGTCCTCGTTACGGGTATTCCATCATCAGTGAACTTTGCACGTGGTACAGCACTGATTGGAGAACTCGAAGTTGACTACACCCCGTCTCTCAGCGGATCGAGATTTGGCGGCATTGGTGCTGCGATTACAGTCATTGGTACTCAGCCAGCGTTCGGTGGTGCCATGCTCGGTGACAGTGTCGTTGACCGCACTGAACTTTTCCTCAGGGACTGATATCTCCGTAAAAAAACGCTCATCGGAGTGAGACAGGGACGTCAGTCTCGACAGGGACCAAAAAAGAAAGGCCGCAATAGCGGCCTTTTCTTTTGGGCATAAAAAAAGTCGGCGTCCCTGCCGACTTAGTTCTCGTATCAACCGTAAGGGAGATGCGAGGGTTGGAGAAGCCGTCCCCGAGCGATTAGGAACGACCTCAAAGCAGATACTAGGATCGTTACCTGAATGCAGGTGTGATTCGATTCACAAAACTATGCGGAAACAAGAAAAAGGGCGCTTAAAAGCGCCCTAATCTCAATCAATTTTGCATTAAGTTAAGTCAATTCGAATCGCCGTTGTCTGAACGAAGATTTTCAATGTAATTCTGGAACTTCGTTTGCTCGACTCGTTGCTTCAATTGGTCGCGAACACTTTCCAGCGTCGGCGGTTGATTATCGCGTGATTCTTCTCGCAATATGACGTGCCAACCAAACTGTGTCTGCACCGGTTCGAGTGTATAGGCGCCATCGTCAAGGGCAGCAACAGCGTCAGAGAAAGGCGCGACCATTTGTTCCGGAGAGAACCAGCCCAGGTCACCGCCATTAGGACCTGTTGGCCCGGTTGAATTCGCTGTCGCTAGTTCAGCAAAGTCGGCGCCATCATTGAGTTGAACAATCAGGTCGGACGCTGCCGCCTGTGTCTCAACCAGGATGTGGCGTGCTTTGAACTGCGACGCAGGCGCACTGGCCATCTGGATTTGATACTCCGCCAAAATCTCATCGTCCGATGCCGGGTTGCTGGCAAAAAAGTCCGCTGCGACTGCCTGTGCAAGGACAGCGCGGCCCTGTAATTCGATCTGGGCCTTGACGCTTGGATCCGCTTCGATTGCATTGGCGTTGGGCTGCGTTGTCAGAAGGTAGATATCAGTGAGTTCCTGGATGACTACCTCGCGTTCCTCAGGGGTCGCCTGGTTGGCGGGCTTTTGAATTCGGCTCTCGAGATACATATCCAGAACGGTGCTATCTATGTCCACACCATTAACCGTCAGTGCGGTTTCGGCCAAGCCTGTCGTGGGACCAGCGAGAATTGCACTCACGGCCAGCGCGACAATAGTTCCGGATCGTCCGGAACGTTTGGAAATGTTCATTAATTGTTCCTCAGTTGCTTAAAGTTTTATTGCGAAGCGACTAGCGCTCCGCAGGTGAAAATGCGTTGATGCGTAATGCGTGGATGTCAGATTCCATGAACGCGCCGAGGGCATCATAAACCAAACGATGCCTCCCAATGCGGTTCACGCCGTCAAATTTCTCAGACACGATAGTCACGTCGAAGTGCCCCTTGCCTTCCCTTGCGCCGACATGGCCCGCATGCAAGTGACTCTGGTCTTTAACCAACAATTCCTGTGGTGCAAGTGCAGTCACGAGAAGTTGCTCTATAGTTGTCACACGATGTTGCGTCACGTCCTAATCCACTTCCGTCGTTGATGACTCATTTTTATTCATCGCTAACGTGAGCCAGATCGTCTGAATAATGATGAACAAGAACGTCAGCCCAAGCATGCCGAACAGCTTGAACTTTACCCAGGTCGGTTCGCTGAATGTGTAGGCAACGTAGATGTTAATACCGCCGATGAAGACGAAAAAAATCACCCAGATCTGATTCAGGCGAAGCCATTGGTTATCTTCCAGCGATGCCGCCCCACCAAGCATGCGCTGGACAAATGGTTTTTCTCCGATGAACTGGCTACCGAGAAAGGCGAGACCGATCGCCCAGTTCAGGACCGTCGGTTTCCAATAAAGAAATAGCGGATTTCTCAGCAGCAGAGTTGCACTGCCCAAAATCAGGATAAGCGCTGTCGAGGCTGCATAGATTTTGTTCAGTTTCCTGGTGATGGCCCATTGCGCCACCATGACCACTGGCATGACCACCATCAGAATGCCTGTGGCGAAGTAGATGCCTTTGTAGAAATAGGCGCCGAAGAAAATGAGGATCGGCAGGTAGTCGACAAACAACTGCATACAGCGGTGAATTCCAATTCTGAAGGGGCGGCATAATACAGGGTTTTCCGGTCTTGCGTCTTGCCGTGAAGCCCCTACAATTCGCGCGTGGCCAAACTCATAGAAGTGCATCCATCCGACCCGCAGCCGCGGCGTGTGGAGTCAATTGTCAGGATCATCCGGGACGGCGGCCTGGTCGCGTACCCGACTGACTCGAGCTATGCTTTGGGCACCCACATTGGTGACAAAAGGGCTATTGAGCGAATCCACAGGATTCGGCGCACAGACAAGAAGCACAACTTCACACTGGTTTGCCGCGATCTGTCCGAGATCAGCACCTACGCCAAAGTCGACAACTGGGCCTACCGACTGATCAAATCGATGACACCAGGGCCTTACACGTTCGTTCTTCCGGCAACACGCGAAGTGCCCAAGCGCCTGCAAAACACGAAGCGGCGAACCATCGGACTCCGGGTGCCAGACCATCGCCTGGTTCATGCGGTTCTCGATGAGCTCGGCGAGCCAATCATGAGCTCAACACTGACATTACCCGGGGATGAAATGCCATTGACCGATCCGCTTGAGATAGAGGAGCGGATTGGCCACGAAATTGAGGCCATTATTGATGCGGGTCCGACGGGATTGGAGCCAACGACGGTGCTTGACCTGACCGGAGGCGTTGTCGAGGTACTTCGGGCCGGTCGAGGCGACGTCAGCGCCTTGCTGTGACGAGATTTCCGTCACCTTGATAGAATGCTGTCTTATCCTCGAATTGCGCTAGAATGCGCGCATATTCACCCGGAATCACGATGAAACCCGATCTCAAAGTCCTGAATCGCGAAGACGCGCCCAAACCGCCTCAGGACGAAAAACAGAGCCCGGCCCAGTCTGAAATGCCGTTCGCGGTCGTCGACGGCGAGCCGGTGACAACGCTGCCGCAGGATCTGTACATCCCTCCGTACGCGCTGCAGGTCTTCCTGGAGGCATTTGAAGGTCCGTTGGACCTGTTGCTGTACCTCATCCGCCGCCAGAATATCGACATCCTCGACATCCCGATCGCAGAGGTCACCAAGCAGTACGTGCAGTACATCGAGTTGATGCATGAGCTGCAGCTCGAACTCGCCGGTGAGTATCTCCTGATGGCGGCAATGCTCGCGGAGATCAAGTCACGGATGTTGCTGCCGCGGCCACAGGCTGAGGAAGAAGACGAGGACGATCCACGGGCTGAATTGGTCCGTCGTCTGCAGGAATACGAGCGCTTCAAGAAAGCGGCCCAGGACATTAGCGACCTGCCACGCCTGGAGCGCGATACTTTTGTTGTGACGGCCGAGGCGCCCGAGCGCAAGGTGGTCACACAAATGCCAGACGTGACATTGAAAGAACTGTTGCTGGCATTTCACGATGTGCTGAAGCGAGCGGAGATGTTCTCCAAATTGCACCTGCAACGTGAGCCACTGTCGGTACGCCAGAGAATGTCCGAAATACTGACGCGCATCGACGCCAACGAATTTACAGGCTTTGCCGATCTGTTCGACCCGGAAGAGGGACGCATGGGGGTGGCGGTCACGTTTATCGCAATTCTGGAGCTACTCAAGGAAACAGTCATTGAGGTCGTGCAGGCGGAAGAATATTCACCTCTGCATATACGTGCAGCCTCATCGGTACGGCTCGTTCCCGAAGGCGGTGACGTCGAACAAGAGAATTTGAATTAATGGACGCAACTGAAATTAAGTATTTCATCGAGGCTGCATTGCTTGCTGCGGGACGTCCGCTGAACATAGACCAGCTGCAGAAGCTGTTCGACGGGCGGATGACGCCCGAAAAAGCAGAGATTCGGCAGGCAATCAATGCTCTGAATGAGGACTACGAAGCGCGCGGCATCATCATTGGTGAAGTTGCTTCGGGTTTCCGCGTCCAGGTAAAAAGCGGCATGGCGGACCAGTTGCAAAAGCTCTGGGAGGAACGTCCGCCGCGGTACTCGCGCGCCTTGTTTGAAACCCTGGCATTGGTCGCTTATCGGCAGCCGATTACTCGCGGAGAGATCGAGGAAGTGCGGGGCGTATCTGTCAGCTCCAATATCATGCGCTCGCTGGTGGAGCGCGACTGGGTGCGGGTCGTTGGTCATCGCGATGTGCCGGGTCGGCCAGAGATGTTTGCGACGACGAAACAATTTCTCGACTACTTCGGTCTGAAAAAGCTCGACGATCTGCCGCCGCTTGCTGACTTGTCGGACTGGGAGAGCCTGCGTGTACAGCTCAATCTGCCAGAAGTTGAGGAAGACACCAGTGACGAGGCACCTGTCGTTCCAGAATTGCCGGTGCTGTACCCGGAAATTCGAGAGGACGATGACGAGGTCGCCGACGAAATAGCCGAAGAAGTTGGCGAGGTTACGTCGGCGCAGGACGACGAGGAAGAACTGGTCGTTTCAGAGTGGCCTGATCCGGTCGAAAGCGGGGGCTGAGACTGCGCCAGTGGCCGAGCGCGCCCAGAAAGTGCTTGCAGCAGCGGGATATGCTTCCCGTCGCAAAGTCGAGCAATGGATTCGCGAGGGTCGCCTGACGATCAACGGCCGCAAGGCGGCGCTTGGCGACACGCTCGACGGCAGCGAGAAAGTTGTTCTGGACGGCAAACCACTGAATGTCCGGCCCACAAGGCAGCCGCCCCGCCACATCATCTATAACAAACCAGGCGACGAAATCACCACGCGTGACGACCCTGATGGTCGCAAGTGCGTATTCGACGCGCTACCGAAGCTCAAAGGCTCACGCTGGGTGGCTGTTGGCCGGCTCGATATGACGACAACAGGATTGCTCATATTTACGACCGATGGTGCGCTGGCGCACGCATTGATGCACCCGTCGGCTGAAATTTCACGGTGTTATGCCGTGCGTGTGCGTGGTGAGCCGGGAAACAGCGATCTTGAGCGCCTTAAAAAGGGCGTCGAGCTCGATGACGGTCCGGCCCGGTTTGACACAATTGAAGCGGCGGGTGGCGATGGCAGCAACCGCTGGTTCAAAGTTACTTTGAAGGAAGGGCGCAACCGTGAAGTCCGGCGTTTGTGGTCGGCTGTGGGGTTCGAGGTAAGCCGGCTGATTCGAACAGCCTACGGCCCGGTCGAACTGCCGAGAAAGCTGCGCCGCGGTAAATATGAGGCCCTGTCGCCTGCCAGGGTGCGCCTCTTATACACGGCAGCGGGAATGGATTTACCGCAAGCGATTCAGCGTGTTAAGAGAAAAAAACGTTTTAAAAAATAGTAAATTAAG
>CALZHX010000307.1 GCA_945787435.1 uncultured Woeseiaceae bacterium | reverse complement strand
TGCGTTTTTTATTGCGAAGCGGATTCGGTCGAACGTTCGTGAGCTGGAAGGTGCTTTGCGGCGCGTAATCGCCAATTCGCGCTTCACGCAGAGGCCCATCGATCTCGATTTCGCTAAAGAAGCCCTGCGGGACCTGCTGGCGCTGCAGGCCCGGCTGGTCTCAATAGAGAACATTCAGAAAACCGTTGCTGACTATTTCAAAATACGAGTCGGCGACCTGCTATCCAAGCGTCGGAGCCGTTCTATAGCCAGGCCGCGCCAGTTTGCCATGGCCTTGTCGAAGGAGCTGACGAATCACAGTCTTCCGGAAATCGGTGATGCGTTTGGTGGCAGGGATCACACAACCGTCTTACATGGCTGTCGCAGAGTGCAATCATTGCGCGAATCGGACAAGCGGGTCGATGATGATTATTTAAACTTGTTGAGAACTCTGACAGGATGATGTGGATAAGCCGTGGACAACCCCCCTGGCTGCTTTTATCCACAGGCTTTACACAGGGCGCGAGCAGTTGATGCACCGAGTCATAAGCATACTTTTGCGGCATAGGTTGTTGTTTTATAAGGCTTTTTGTTTTTTATCCACAGGATCGATGGCCCTTAATAATAACAATAAAATACTAATATCCAATATTTATTAACAGGTGGAATATATGAAGTTTAGCGCAGCTCGGGATGTGCTGTTAAAGCCCCTTCAGGCTGTCATTGGTGTCGTTGAGCGCCGCCAGACAATGCCTATCTTGTCGAATGTCCTGCTTGTCGCCCGGGGCAACGAGCTTGCTGTAACGGCGACCGATCTTGAGGTCGAGCTTGTTGCGCAAACAGAGGTCTCGGTAGAGGCCGGCGGCGAAATTACGGTTTCCGGCCGCAAGCTACTGGATATTTGTCGTGCGCTGCCGGACGGCTCGGCAATCGATATCAGCGTTAGCGGCGAAAAAGTTGTCATCAGATCCGGGCGCAGTAAATTCAGCCTGGCAACGTTGCCGGCAGCTGAATTTCCAACGGTTGACGACATCAAGGCAGGACAGACGATCGAGGTTGAGCAGTCAGTGCTCGGACGGCTTATCGAGAAAACGCATTTCTCGATGGCGCAGCAAGATGTTCGCTACTACCTGAACGGCATGTTGCTGGAAACTGGGGGCAAGCATTTGCGGGCAGTGGCAACGGACGGACACCGGCTGGCGCTGTGTGAGGCAGAAGTCGATGGCTCGCTGGATGAGCAGCAGGTGATTGTGCCACGCAAGGGTGTATTAGAGTTGCAGCGGTTAATGTCTGGAGAGGGCTCGTTGAATCTTGAGCTTGGGCCGAATCATGTTCGTGTGCAGCTAGATGGTATCCGCTTTACATCCAAGCTGATCGACGGTCGTTTTCCCGAGTACGAGCGGGTAATACCGAAAGAATCCAGCAATGAGCTGACGGCGGAACGCGAGGGGTTCCGAGGTGCTTTGCAGCGCACGGCGATCCTGTCGAACGAGAAATACAGGGGCATCCGCCTGATAATCAGGGACAGCGGTGTGGTTATGCAGGCGCATAATCCGGAGCAGGAAGAAGCTGAAGAAGAGCTTGAAGTCACCTACAGCGGTGAAGATATTGAGATTGGCTTCAATGTAAATTACCTGCTGGATGCGCTGGGCGCCGTTGATGATGACCAGGTGACGCTGTCTGTGCTTGACGGTAATTCGAGCTGCCTGATTCGGCAGCCGGGCAAGGACGAGTGTAAGTTTGTCGTCATGCCGATGCGGCTGTAGGAGCGGCGAGGCCGCTGCAAGGTGCCGATCCAGGCGTTTTCGGCGCGCGACTTCCGCTGCCTTGAGAACATCCACCTCGAGGCCGATCCCGGTTTTAATCTGATTTATGGCCCGAATGCCTCGGGGAAGACAAGCATCCTCGAGGCATTGGCATACCTTGGGCGCGGCAAATCGTTCCGCGGTGCACCGGTTACCAGCCTGGTGCGCCACGGTGAGCGCGAGTTCGTGCTGTTCGGCCAGGTTGAGGATGGTGGCCGGACCAGCAATGTGGGGGTGCGCAACAGCGCCGATGGACTTGAGGTCCGTGTAGATGGCGAGTCCGGGGGAGGGGCGGCCGAGCTGGCTTCGGCCCTGCCCCTGCAGATCATTGACCCGGATGTTCATGATCTCGTGGCCGGCGCGCCCGACCAGCGGCGTCGTTACCTGGACTGGGTAGCGTTCCACGTGGAACACGGTTACCTGGGCACCTGGCGGCGTTTCCGTCGCGCTCTTAAGCAACGCAACGCGGCGCTAAAGTCAGGGCAGGCCGCAACGACAATACGTGGCTGGAATGCCGAATTTGTGGAACTCGCCCTGCAAATTGACGCGGGCCGGCGTCTGGCGCTGGAGGTCGCAACCGAGGCCCTTGAAGAAGCGGGGCGGGACATGCTCGGTAGTGAGGTGCGATTTGAGTATCGCCCGGGATGGAAGGAAGAGCACGAGCTTCTCGAGGCGCTGGAATCCAGTATCGAGCGGGATCTGCAACAGGGCAGCACCCAGGCGGGGCCGCATCGCGCCGACCTGCGGCTGATTTACGATGAGCGCCAGGCGCGCAAGCTGGTTTCGCGCGGCCAGCAAAAACTGCTGGCCTGCGCTATGGTCCTGGCGGCAACCGAAACGGCCCAAACCGCGCTCGAGAGACCCCTGCTGCTGTTGCTGGACGATCCGGCGGCGGAGCTCGACGAGGACTCGTTGGGGCGGCTGATGGGTCGCGTCGCGAACCTGGGTTGTCAAGTGGTCGCAACCAGCCTGCTACCGGAAATCGGGGTTTTCACGACGCGGGCCGCGATGTTTCACGTGGAACACGGTGTGTTGAGCCGGGAAAAATAAGTGCCTCCCAGCGCGCCCCCGAAAACAGCTAAAACCCTATAAAAAATAAGCATTTGTCGATACGTTAAAGGCCGCTGTTTGATACAATAGATCGGTTATCCCCAGAGGA
>CALZHX010000306.1 GCA_945787435.1 uncultured Woeseiaceae bacterium | reverse complement strand
CTATGCCGGCGGCATGGTCAGCGGTGCCGTCCCGGAATACCGTCTTCCTCGAAAAGTATTCGACCGGGATTTCGGTTTGCTCGAAGAACTTGGCGTTCGGTTTCACTTTGGTGTGAAAGCGGGGCGGGATATCGATCTGTCGCAACTGCGCCGTGATGGTTTTGACAAGATCGTGATCATGGTAGGTGCCCAGCTCAGCAAGACGCTGGGCCTTGCGGGTGAAGACTGCGATGGTGTGATCGACGCGCTGACTTTCCTGCGGCGCGCCCGGGACGGAGAATCGAGTGAATCAATGCGACATGTCGGTGTCATCGGTGCCGGTGACACGGCAATGGATTGCGCGCGGGTCGCCCGGCGGCAGTCAGGCGGTCGAGTCAGCCTGATTTACCGCCGCACTATCGACCAGATGCCGGCCGATCGTGAGGAGATCACACATCTGCTCGACGAAGACATCGATGTACTTGAACTGTGTAAACCGCAGCGATTGATCGTCAGTGATGGAAAGCTCCAGGCGCTCGAGTGTCGTCGAATGACCTACAAGGGTGATCGTGATACGTCGGGCCGCAAGATTCCGCACGAGCTCCCGGACTCGAGCTTCGAAGTACCACTGGACACGCTGATTCTGGCCATAAGTCAGCATGCCGTTCTGGATTTCTTTGGCGACGAAGCGGTCGCCGTTAATGACAAGGGCTACATCGAAGTTGATCCCATCAGCTTCGAAACGTCCAGGCCCGGAGTCTATGCCGGTGGTGATGTGGCCAATGACGGACCTGCCTCGATCGTTAAGGCCGTGGCTGCCGGGAAGGCGATCGCCGATGCCATCTTGCAACGCCAGGCGTCAGGTCGGGAATCCACCATGACCGGGACACTCGATACGGCACAATTGCTGCGACGGCGGAGTCATCGCGAATGGCGTGTTCCGACAAGACACACACCGCTCACGGATCGCGACGATTACAGGGAAGTGGTACTCACTTATGATGCGCAACAGGCCCGCACAGAAGCCGCCCGCTGCCTGGATTGCGATACCTACTGCAGTCTGTGCGTAGGGGTTTGCCCTAACCTCGCATTACTGACCTACGAGACAGGCGCCCCGGATCCGGCCGCCGCGGCCCAGCAGCCGTTCCAGGTCGCGGTCCTCAGCGATCTCTGCAACGAATGCGGCAATTGCACGACTTTTTGCCCTACCGCCGGACGGCCCTGGCGCGACAAGCCCCGGCTGTACCTCGACCGCCCGGAATTCGAGGCGCAGCGGGACAATGCTTTCATGGTGTTCAGGAATGAGGGCCGGTGGGCGATGGACGCCCGCTGGCAGGGAGCGACGCACCATGTCGAACTCGACAGCGATCTGGCCTATGACGGCGACAAACCGGCCCGGGAGGAGCCCCAGGCCACGATGGCCATCCTGCTGCGAGGCCTCGCAAAATCAATGCCGTATCTCCCTGCAATATATAAGTAATAACCACGACCGACTCAACCGGCCGCGACGTCTATTCTCGGGGAAAAGAGACCAAATGTATGACCTCGCTGCTGATTACCAACGGCCACCTGGCCACGCTCGACGACGCCAATAACTTCGTCGAGAACGGCTCTGTCTTTATCGATGGCGACCAGATTGTCGCCGTTGGCGACCTCGATACCGACTCCTGTGCGACCGACCGCAGGATAGACGCCGGCGGCAAGCTTGTGATGCCGGGCCTGATTAATGCCCACCATCATCTCTACTCCACCTTCGCCCGTGGCTTTACGCCGCCCGGTCCGCCTGCGCGCAACTTCGAGCAGAACCTCAAGAACCTGTGGTGGAAGCTCGACGCAGCGCTCGATTCTGAGGACGTTTACTACTCTGCCTTGCTCGCCCTGATGGACGCCGCACGTGCCGGCTGCACCACTGTTATCGACCATCACGCCTCGCCATCCTGTTGCGACGGTAGCCTTGACCAGGTGGAACGAGCATTCCGCGATGTTGGCTTGAGCGGTTGCCTTTGCTACGAGGTCTCGGATCGAAATAAGGACGGAGAAGGTATAGAAGAAAACGAACGCTATATTCGCAAGTGTCGCGATTCCAGTGACAAACAGATGAGCGCCCTGTTTGGCTTGCATGCGTCAATGACACTTGGCGACAAAACGCTGCAGCGTTGCGCCGCGGCTGCAGAATCACTTGGCGCCGGCTTCCATGTGCATGTGGCCGAAGATCAAATCGATGTACAGACGACTATGGAGCGCCATGGCAAGAACGTCATGGAGCGATTTGCGGACTTCGGCATTCCGGGTAGCAAGACCATCTTCGTGCACGGCACCTGTCTTTCACGTGCAGAAATGGACTTGCTGCACTCCACCGACTCCATACTCGTGAACAACCCTGAGTCCAATATGAACAACGGACTCGGCGTATCACCCATTCTGGAGATGCTCGAGCACGGTGTAACGGTCGGCGTTGGCACCGACGGCATATCCTCGCACCTGATTTCACAGGCCCGCGCCATGTACCTGCATCAGCGTGCTGAGCACAGGGACCCCACGCTCGCGTTTGCTGAAGCCTGCGAAATTCTGCTCAGGAACAATAGCGGCATATGCAATCGTTTGTTTGACGAGCCACGCGGCGCGCTGGCGGCAGGACAACTCGCCGACGTGGTGATTCACGACTATGTTCCATTTACCCCGCTGAATGCGGAAACGTTTTATGGCCACCTGATGTTCGGTGTCGGCTTCAGTCGCGTTGCGACGACGATCGCAAGAGGTCGCGTTGTTGTCGAAGACGGCCAACTGCCGGATCTTGACGAAGCCGCCATTCGTGCCCGCTGCGCCGAACGCGCCCCCGGCATCTGGGCACGGATCAACTGACCCGGTAAGACGATGACGAATACCTCGGCAAATCGCTGGCAGAACTACTACACGCCGAAATCTGTAGCAGAGGCTGTCGACATATTGCAGCGCTATGACGGGCAGGCTCGTGTCGTTGGTGGCGGCACTGATTTGCTCGTGGAAATTCGCCGTGGTTTGCACCGGCCCGTCGACGCCCTGGTGGATGTCTCTCGCATTTCGGGTCTGGATTTGATTGAGGTCGACGGCGAGCACATTGTTATTGGTTGCGGCGTAACGCACAGCCAGATCGTCAGGGACGCACGAATTATCGAGCACGGAACCTGCCTGTCCGAAAGCTGCAGCGTGATCGGCGGACCACAAGTTCGCAACGTAGGTACGCTCGCCGGCAACGTCGCACATGCGTTACCGGCCGGGGACGGCACCATTGGCCTGCTGGCATTAGGCGGTGAGATCGAGATCGCAACTGCAGACGGCACGCGCTGGATTCCAATGCAGGAATCGTTTCGGGCGCCTGGCAAAAGTTTCATAGATCGTCATCG
>CALZHX010000305.1 GCA_945787435.1 uncultured Woeseiaceae bacterium | reverse complement strand
GTGAAAAGACACGCATTACGTTCCAGATCGAAGATTAGATTCCCTGGCGGGATCTGAAGATCGAAGAGGATACTTTCCGATATGAACAACATTAGACGAATTACTACAGCAATTTGCCTGGCGTTGGTGGGTGGTCTGCTGGCCGTTACGCCGGTTTCCGCTCAGGATGACGAGGACGCCGCGGAACGCAAGTCTGCAAGTCAACAGACGAAACAGGCGCACGCGGTTAGCAAAGAAGTCTACGATCGCATTCAGAAAGCGCAGGAGATGGTCGATGCAAAGGACTATCAAGGCGCACTGAAGAGTCTCAATTCGCTCTATAACCCGGACAAGCTCACCGAATACGAGCAGTCGAACGTTCTTAACTACATCGGGTTCGTCTACTACAACATGGACGATATCCCGAACGCGATTCGTACCTACGAGCGCATGGTTGCGATTCCGAGCCTCGAGGAACAGCTGAGGAAGCAAACGACTTATACGCTGGCGCAGCTGTTTACGATGGAAGAGAACTACAACAAGGCGTTGACCACGCTCGATCGGTGGTTCCAGCTCGAAACAAACCCGGCACCAGAGCCTTTCATTCTGAAAGCGCAGAACCTGTACCAGGTGGAGCGCTACGCCGAAATGATTAAACCCATCGAGAGTGCCATGCAGGTTGCAGAAAAGCGTGGCAAGGAAATCAGGGAAGACTGGTATGTCCTGCTCAATTTTGCGTACTACCGGCAGGAGAACTACCGCATGGTTCGTGACATCCAGAAAATTATGCTCGTGAACTGGCCCAAGAAACGTTACTGGTTCTCTCTCGCGGGTGCTTACACTGAATTGGGCGAAGATGAGAACCTGATCAACGCCTATGCGGCCGCCAGCGATCAAGGCATGTTCGAGAAGGAAAGCGAACTTGTAACGATGGCGCAGCTGTACATGCAGCGTGAGGTCCCCTACAAGGCTGGCCAATTACTTGAAAAGGAAATGGCCTCAGGTCGTGTATCTAAGAACGCCAAGAACTACCGGCTGCTGTCGCAGGCATGGCAATTGTCCATGGAAGACGAGAAAGCCATTCCTGCGCTGACTGAGGCGGCACGCCTTAGTTCTGATGGGGAACTCGATGTACGCCTTGGCAATGCATTGCTGAATACGGGCAAGTACGCCGAGTGTGTGGCTTCCGTCGAATCCGGCATTCGCAAGGGTAGCTTGAAGAGCCCGGACAACGCACAGATTTCACTTGGCATGTGCCAATACAACCTGCGCAAGTACAACAGCGCGATCAATGCGTTTCAGGCAGCAGCGAAGACTCCCCGGTCGCGCAAAATCGCGAACCAGTGGATTAACGTTATCAGGGCCGAGATCCAACGCAATGAACAGATTAAGCTTGCTGAGGACGCAGCGCGCAAGAAACGCCAAGAGATTGAAGAACGTCGCGAGAGAGCTGGCAGGGCCTGACGAAACAGTCCATTTTCACATAGCGTAATCGGGGCGTTGACGGGTGACTGTCAACGCCCCTAAAATTTCGTGCATCGAATAGAAACAAAGACGAGACATGCCAAAAGTCACCTACATAACACCTGACGCCACCCGCCATGAAGTTGAAGTCGAGAACGGCTACTCCGTCATGGAAGGTGCGATCAACAACGACATCGAAGGCATTGTGGCGGAATGCGGCGGGGCGTGCGCCTGCGCAACGTGTCACAGCTATGTCGACGAGGCATGGCTGGACAAGATGCCGCCGATGGACGACATGGAAGACAGCATGCTCGATGCTGCTTTCGAACGTAAGGACAACAGCCGCCTGACCTGTCAGATCGAGATTAATAATGACCTCGATGGGCTGATCATTCACGTTGCGGACAACGAGTACTAATCCGCGACCTTAATCTCTTCTGGGGATAAATAACATGAGTATCCAAGTTGGCGACAAAATGCCTGCCGGTTCGTTGGGTGTAATGACGGAATCAGGCCCGGGTGAAATTTCGACGGACGAACTTTTTTCGGGCAAGAAAGTGGTGCTGATCTCGGTACCCGGCGCTTTTACGCCGACCTGCTCAATGAACCACTTGCCTGGTTTCGTGGAGCAGGCTGAAGCACTCAAGGCAGAGGGCGTCGATACGGTAGCCTGCATGGCCGTAAACGATGTATTCGTCATGCACGCCTGGGGCAAGGATCGCAATGTCGGCGACTCGGTGCTCATGCTTGCCGACGGTAACGGAGACTACGCCAAGGCTCTGGACCTCGTGCTTGATGGCACGGGTTTCGGCATGGGCATGCGTGGTCAGCGCTTCGCGCTGGTCGTTGAGGACGGCGTCGCGACGCATGTAGCCGTCGAAGCGCCTGGTCAGTTCGAGGTGTCTAAAGTCGAAGCAATACTGAGCGCAATCTAGTTAGCCAAGCGCTTCTGTTAGCTCCGGAACGACAGTAAACAGGTCGCCGGCCAGACCAATGTCGGCGACTTCGAATATCGGCGCCTCCTCATCCTTGTTGATCGCAACGATCGTGCCGGCATCTTTGATGCCGGTGAGATGCTGAATCGCGCCCGATATGCCGATCGCAATATACAGATCCGGAGCAATGATCTTGCCCGTCTGGCCCACCTGTAATTCATTGGCCACGTAACCCGCATCGACTGCGGCGCGAGACGCGCCGACGCCTGCGCCGAGCTTGTCGGCGAGGGTGTAAATCAAGTCAAAATTCTCGACGCTACCCAGCGCACGTCCACCTGCGACAACAACGGCTGCTGTCTGCAAGTCCGGTCGGTCGGACGACCCTGCCTGCGCGTCCACGAATCGTGTGTGTGTGGGCAGGTCAGCATCGACCGAGATGCTTTCAATTGGCGCTGAATTGCCCGTTGCGACAGCTTTGTAGGATGCCGTGCGCACCGTTGCCACGACAATAACGTCTGCAGGCGCACTCAGGGTCACCACAACGTTACCAGCGTAAATTGGGCGCTTGAACTCATGCGATCCCGCGACGCTCATGATATCGCTGATCTGGTTGACGCCGAGGAGTGCCGCGACACGGGGCATCAGGTCTTTGCCAAACGTCGTGGACGGCCCGAAAACATGCGTGTAATTTTGCGCCGCGGCAACAATTTGTGGCGCGAGCAGGGCGGCAAGTGGATGCGCATTGGATTCACTCTCGATCGTCAACACGCGGCTGACCGACGCAAGTGATGCAGCCTCAGCGGCTATCGGGCCGGCTGCGTCGGCCAGCACAAGAACATCGATCTCCGCGTTCTCTATCTGGGCCGCACAGGCGACGGTTTTGGCAATGCTTGCGTTTAGCGTAGAGCCATCGTGTTCTGCAATAACAAGTATTCGGGACATCACAGCAATCCTCTGTCTTTGAGCGACGTTACAAGACCTTGCACGTCATCAACCATTACGCCCTTGTCGCGCTCTGATGGCGGCTCGTACGAGCTATGCGCAATTTGTGGGCCAGCCTCGACACCGAGTTCGGCAAACGCGATCTCGTCCAGGGGCTTTTTCTTGGCCTTCATGATATCGGGCAGTTTCACGTAGCGTGGTTCATTGAGCCGAAGATCAGCAGTGACAACTGCCGGCAGATCGATCTCGATCCTCTCCATTCCGACATCAATCTCGCGCGTGATGATGGCCTTGTCGCCATCCAGTTCTATTTTTGAGGCGCACGTGGCTTGTGGACGCCCCCAGAGCGCAGCGAGCATCTGCCCGGTTTGCGCATTGTCATCGTCAATTGCCTGTTTGCCGACGATAACAAGACCAGGGTCCTCACGATTGACGATTTCAAGCAGCGCCCGTGCGCAACTCAATACGTCGGGGGCATCATCCGTCGTTATCAGGATCGCCCGGTCTGCGCCCATTGCGAGCCCGGTACGCAGCTGCTGCTGCGCTTCGGACGTACCCACCGAAACAACCACGATCTCACTGGCACCGCCGCTTTCCTTGATGCGCAGGGCCTCTTCCAATGCAATTTCATCGAAAGGGTTAATGCTCATTTTGACGCCATCGGTTTCCACGCCGCTGCCATCACTCTTTACGCGCACACGCACGTTGTAATCAACGACCCGCTTGAGGCCGACCAGGATTTTGTCCACGTATGGGTCTCCCATGCTCCAGAGACGGAAAATGCGGGCTTTGCCCGAGAGGCAATATTGTCTCGTAGGCAATCACCGTGTACAAGACCGGATACGCGACGTGACATGGAATCTGCAGTGAATGCCAACGATTTGTTAACCAGTGTCGAGACACTCCGTTCTATCTGCGTTGACGATGACGTGCGTGTCGTCGACTGTCGATTCGACCTCAATGATCCGGACGCGGGGCTTCAGCAGTACCATGAATGTCATATTCCTGGCGCCGTATTCGCGGATCTCGACAAGGACATGGCCGCACCAGTTCAGCAAGGCTCAGGCCGACATCCGCTACCGGACCCAGCGCAGTTCGCAACGCGACTTGGAGAACTCGGAATTTCTCGGAAAACGCGTGTCGTCGCCTACGATCAGGCAAGTGGTGCCCTGGCGGCCAGATTCTGGTGGATGTTGCGCTGGCTGGGTCACGACAACGTCTCGCTGCTCGATGGTGGCATGGGCCGCTGGCAGGAGCTTGCATTACCCGTTGAATCCGGCCAGGTCGAACTCGAGGCAACCTGGTTCCATGCAGAACCCAACATGGCGCTGGTACTCACTACCGAGGACATCGTCGCAGCCGGCGAGAATATCGAAGACCTGCGACTGGTCGATGCCCGCAACACAGAGCGATTCGATGGCCTCAAAGAACCTATCGACCCGGTAGCAGGCCATATCCCGGGAACGCTCAACGTCCCGTACTCTGAAAGTCTGAACGAGAATGCTACCTGGAAGAGCGTCGAGGACCTGAGGGCGTTGTGGGAAAAGACGCTCGGGCAGAATCCAGGGTCGGCGTGGAGTGTGATGTGTGGCTCGGGTGTCACCGCGTGCCACCTCGTGGCGTCCGGACTGCTTGCGGGCCTGCCTGAACCTCGTGTCTATATCGGATCATGGAGCGAGTGGATTACCGATCCAGGCCGGGTGATCGTATCCAGGGGGGCAGAACAGGGGTAATCGCCATCAATTCACGCGGAAGGCGCGTGAACTTAATCCACATTCGAGCGGTCCGATTAAATTAGAGGGTTTCCCCCAAAAAGAGAATCCATCCACAGAGAGTTTTGGAAAGGTGCCAATAAAACCATATATAAAACAAATTGTTACAATCGTAATATCAAGTGGTTTAGTAGCTTGTGCCGCGTCCGGAGACCGCTATGAAAGCGCCGGAGACCCGGTCACGACGAGGGGACACGATTGCATCTCGCAATCGACTATCCGAGACTATCAAGTTCTGGATGACAGAAATCTGATTGTCACGGCAGGGGCAAAGCGGAAATATCATGTCCAACTGTCGCGACAGGCCTTCGGGCTTCGCTCCAACTGGAAGATCGGATTCCGGTCGCCGGCCGGCAGAATCTGCTCAGGAACAGGTGATGTGGTCGTCGATGACAGTTTTGGAAGCAAGGAAACTATCCAGATATCGTCGATCAGGGAAGTCGAAGCGGACCAGCTGAATGCACTGCTGGTCCAGTTTGGCAAGAAAGTCCCGGAAGTTGAACAAGCCACGGCGAAAAAAGAAGTCAAAGGCGCCGAGGTAGAAGAGCTGGACTGAATCGAAGACCGGTTCCCGGAATACGTTTCGGTCACGCAATCCGCAATCTCCGTGCGGACCCGCCCGGCCAACCGCAAGGTTGGCCGGGTTTTATATTGCCTTTATGATGCGTCAATGAATGACGCCATAAAAACCAGCTCCACACTACACGACGTTAAGTATGAAATTCGCGGTCAGCTTGCGAATCACGCGGTCGAGCTCGAACGACGCGGTTATGAGGTGATCTCGCTCAATATCGGTAACCCCGGTTTGTTCGGATTTCGAACACCGGAGACGATGCGCCTCGCAATGATTGAAAACCTCGGGCAGGCGGAACCATACTGCCACCAGAAAGGAATATTTCCCGCTCGCGAAGCTGTCGTTATGCAGCAGCAGGACAGGGGTATCCAGGGAATCAGCGCGGAGGAGGTGTTCATCGGGAACGGTGTTAGCGAGCTGATTGATCTTGCACTGCGCGCGTTGCTGAATAGCGGTGACGAAGTTCTCGTCCCGAGCCCGGATTATCCTTTGTGGTCGGCGGCCGTTTCACTCAACGACGGCACACCAAAGTATTACGACTGCGACCCACACAATGGCTTCCTCCCCGATGCCGACCAGATCGAGTCGCTGATCACGGACAAAACCCGGGCGATCGTCGTCATCAACCCGAACAACCCCAGCGGCGCTGTCTACAATCGCGCCGTGCTTCAGCAGATTGTCGCTCTCGCGGAAAAACACCGACTCGTCCTGCTGGCCGATGAGATCTACGACCAAATGGTCTACGACGATGCCGAATTCGTGCCGATGGCAACGCTTGTCGAAAATACCGTGTGCGTTACTTTTTCGGGCCTGTCGAAGGTTTATCGGGCCTGCGGCTACCGGGTAGGGTGGTGCGTGTTCAGCGGTGATCTCGACGCGGCTGCGGAGTACATCCACGGCATGGAACTACTCGCTGCCTTGCGACTGTGCGCGAACGTCCCCGGACAATGGGCTGTGCAGACTGCATTGGGAGGCTTTCAGAGCATCAAAGAACTGGTGCGTCCTGGAGGGCGACTCTACCAGCAACGCCAGACCATCATCGATCGCGTTGCGGCAAGCCCCTACCTGAGCATGCAAAAGCCAATGGGGGCGATGTATGCGTTTATCAAACTCGACGAGCGATTTGCCGAGCGGCTCGACGACCGTCAGTTCTCACAAGAACTGCTGGAAGACAAACATGTGCTCGTTGCGCCTGGCAGCAGTTTCAACACGCCTTATTCTGACCACTTCCGAATAACGACGCTGCCCGACAGGGACATGATCAACACGGTTTTCGACAGAGTAGACTCGTTGCTCGAACAGCACGCCTGAGCAATGTACGACTGGCTGAACGAGGCACTGCAGGACTCGTCGCAGGTTGTTACGGCCAATCGTCGTCTGGCGCGGGTGCTAACTGAGCACTATGCCGAGCAGCAGGTCGCTGCTGGCGTGTCAGCATGGCGAAGTCCGGCGATCGTATCCTGGCAGGACTGGCTGCAGGATCTGCTGGTTACGGCAGAGCTTTCGCGAACGCTGCCAACACGCCTGAATGCACACCAGAGTCGCGTACTCTGGGAGCGCTGTTTGCGTCGCGAGGTGTCGAGCCCCCTACTCAATATCGCAGCCCTCGTGCGCCAGGCGAGAGACGCGTGGACACGCCTGTACGATTTCTGTGTGCCGCTCGATCAGGTTGACAGGGCCGCCCAGGGAAGGGACCAGCGAATATTCGCGAGCGCCGCAAACAACTACCAGTCCATTCTGACGCGGGAGAACTGGATCGACGATGCGGGACTCGCCGGCCTCGCCGAACAGCTTGTCGTTTCAGGTGACGCAACACTTGCCGCCAACATCACATTAGCTGGTTTCGATAGCGTAACCCCCGCGGCGGCCAGGCTGCTTGCAGCTGCGCGGGACGCGGGAACGACGACCGTGGAAATTGGCGTTACAACGTCGGAATATGATGGACGCCTCGTGGCCTACGAGAACTCCGATGCTGAAATGCGTGCCGCCGGCGCCTGGGCACGCGAGGAGCTAATCAACAACTCCAGCCAGGTTGTAGCGATCGTCGCATCGCACCTGGACAAAGACGCGGATCGTTGCGCACGACTCGTGCGCGAGTGCCTGGCTCCGGGCTGGCAAACTGGCGGCAGAAACTACAAAGCGGCCGTCAACGTGTCCTATGGGAAGCGGCTCGGATCCTATCCGGCTATTGCCACGGCGCTGCTCGCGTTGCGGTGGCTGCGAGATAACATTGACTCGAGGGACGTTAGCTTTCTGCTACGCTCCGCGGCATTGGGTCAGGGCCAACTCG
Organism: uncultured Woeseiaceae bacterium; assembly: GCA_945787435.1. Lineage (GTDB taxonomy): Bacteria > Pseudomonadota > Gammaproteobacteria > Steroidobacterales > Woeseiaceae > UBA1847. Next base: position 3,521 of record CALZHX010000305.1, on the reverse strand, counting down.
GCGGACGTAGCAGGTTGGAACTTGAACTGCGTGGCCAACCGCGGATGAACTGGTCGCCACAGATGATCCTGAACGCATTTGGGACGCGCAGTGAGCGTCAGGACGGCCCCGACTTTCTCTCGCGGATAAAAATTCTCAATGAACTTCGCGAGGGCCTTCCGGCCAGGGAATCTCCATCCGCGTGGGCTACGTTGATCGACGAGACGTTGAAGAAGATCAAATGGCCTGGTGAGGCGGTGCTCGATAGCGTCGAATTTCAGCTCATCAATCGATGGCGAGAGCTGCTCAATGACTTTGCGCGCCTGCAACTCGTAGTTCCATCCATGACGTTGGGAGAGGCGCTTGGACGCTTGCAAACCCTGGCGGCCGAAACTGTGTTCCAGCCGGAATCCGATGGCGCGCTCGTTCATCTATTGGGGCCGCTCGAGGCTGCCGGACTGCAATTTGATCGTCTCTGGGTCAGCGGATTGAGTGCGGCGAACTGGCCTCCGGCCGGGCGGCCATCGCCCCTGATTTCGCGTCAGTTGCAACGTGACTATTTAATGCCCGACGCAGACCCGGGCGACACGCTTGCCTACGCAGGGCGCGTCCTGCGACGCCTCGCAGACAGTACTGAGGAACTCGTGTGCAGCTTCCCGGTAGCAGAAGGGGATTCGGAACAGAGCGCTTCGGGGTTAATCACGAGTTTCGTTGCGACAGCCGATGAGACCGGGAGCGAGCCAGGCTGGTACGCGAAGCAGTTGGTGAGTTCCGCCTCACCGCTGCCGATCACTACAGACCCGGTACCTCCGGTCACAATTGAAGAGCGTGTATCTGGTGGCGCAGCAACGATTCAACGACAAATGACCGAACCCTTCTCGGCATTCGCTTACGGACGGCTTGGGGTGCGCCCCGTGCCCGCGATTTCGAGTGGTCTCCCAGCCAATATCCGCGGCAGCCTGATTCACGACGCGTTGTTTCGTTTGTATGGGGATTTGCCAACGCGAAGCGCTATCGCTGACCTGGGTTCGTCCGATATTGACGAACGGTTGCAGGGACTCCTGAAGAAAGTTTTCGCCCGGCTGGAATCAGGTGCGGACCCGGTACTCAGGCAACTACTGAGCCTGGAAAAACAGCGCGTCGCCGTTCTGCTGCGCCAGGTCATTGCACTCGACACGTCCCGCGAAGAGTTCGTAATTCAGCAACTCGAGGCGCCTATAGAACTCGCGATCGACCAGGTGCGGCTACGATTGCGTATTGATCGTATCGATCGTCTCGAAAACGGCGAAGTCGTCATCATCGACTACAAGACCGGACGACGCCGACAGGTTCTGAACTCGAGTCGCGAGCCCGATGACATGCAGCTCGTCGCCTATACCTTTGGGCTTGACGACGCTGTTGCGGGGCTCGCCTTTGTCAACGTCGATAGCAGGCAAGTCGACTTGAGTGGCGCAGGGCGATTCTTCACACCCGATCTTGACTGGGACTCTGATTTGGCGCGCTGGAAAAATGAGATCAGCGATGCTGTGCTAGAGCTGCAGAAAGGCGATGTTCGACTCAACGGCACGTTGCCGATAAAAACAGGGCGATTATTCGGATTGTTAAGTCGAATCCGGGAGCTGCTGCATGAACGATAATAAGGCGCTCCTGCAGGACGACGACTACGCACGAGCTGCGGCGCTCGATATCACACGCTCATTTATCGTGCAGGCCCCGGCCGGGTCCGGAAAAACAGAGTTGCTGATTCAGCGTTATCTGAAACTGCTAGGTGTGGTTTCCGCACCAGAGGAAATTCTGGCGATTACATTCACTCGTAAAGCAGCAGCTGAGATGCAAATACGCGTTCTTCGCGCGCTGCAATCGGCGGCCGACGGAATCAACCCTGATGCACCGCATGAGCGCATAACTGCGCAAGCCGCGACAATGGCATTGGAGCGTGATCGTGACCTTGGGTGGAGCCTGCTGCAAAATCCGCGCAGATTACGCATTCAGACGCTCGACTCGTTGAATGCCTCTATCGCTCGCGCCCAGCCATTGACCGCCGCCGGTGGCGCTGCTGATACGGCGATTATTGCCGATACGGAAATGCGGACCCTGTACCGGGATGCGGCGGCCCTGACCCTCGATCAACTGGCCGAGGATGGCGATTTGCGCGAAGCGACTCGTGAAGTTCTCGTGCATGTCGACACCAATGCTTTTTTATACATTGCCTATCTCGCTCGCATGCTCGCGACCCGCGATCAGTGGCTGCCTTTTGTCGGCATCGGGCTGATCGGTGCCACGGAATCGGACGAACTGCGAAACCGGTTTGAGGAAGGACTGGAGTACGTGGTGGAACGCCACCTCGCGACCTTGCAAGGGACGCTAGCGCCAGTGCTGGCCGACGACCTTTTGGGGCTCGGTCGCTACGCTGCAGCGAATTTGCAAGCGGACGGTAAGGCTGACAGCACGATCATTCGGTTGGCGGATCTGACCGAATTACCCGGCAACACTCCGGATGCGGCGACTATCTGGAGCGGTATTGCGGAGTTGTTACTGACCCGGCAAGGCGAATTCAGAAAGCGTATCAACAAGAACCAGGGCTTCCCTCCCGGCGACGATGGCCAGAAGGGCGCGTTCGGCGACCTCATCGAGTCACTCCTGGACAGCGCGGAGTTTCGCGATCTGTTGCACCAGGTTCGGGAATTGCCACCTGTCACCTACAGCGAGGAACAGTGGAGTGTGTTGCTGGCGCTGTTTCGATTGCTGCCACTCGCAGTGACGGAACTAAAGCGGCTGTTTGCCGAACGCAGTGTAACCGACCATATCGAGGTCGCGTTGAGCGCAAGTGACGCGCTGGGAACGTCGGACGCGCCTGGCGATGTCGCACTACTCCTGGACTATCAGATCCGGCACTTGCTTGTGGACGAAATGCAGGACACGTCCAGCGCACAGTACCGGATGATTGAGGCGCTAACCGGTGGTTGGGAGGGCGACGATGGGCGCACACTTTATTGCGTCGGTGATCCGATGCAGTCGATATATCGTTTTCGAAATGCGGAAGTAGGGCAGTTCCTGCTCGCTAAGGAATCCGGAATCGGTAGCGTCAACCTCGAAACGCTGCTACTGCGGCGAAACTTTCGCTCCGGGCAGGTTCTGGTCGACTGGTACAACCGCGTCTTCCCAGCCGTCCTGCCTCCGCGTGACGACCCTCAACTGAGTGCGGTGTCCTATGCAGCAGCCATTTCGGTGCCCACCCTGGCGGGACAAGGCGAGTGCGTGGTGCACCCGGTCTACGGAACCGATACCGGGATCGAGGCAGATACGGGTCTCGATGTCATTCGTCAAACGCTGAACGCGCACAAGGGTGACGACATGGCCGTGCTGGTGCGTGGTCGTTCGCATTTGCCGGAGCTTCTCTATCGACTGCGCAATGCGGGCATCCCCTATCGGGCCATCGAGATCGATCGGCTAACCGATTTGCCGGAGGTCATTGAGGTACTCGCCCTGACGCGTGCGCTGGTCCACCATGGCGATCGCCACGCGTGGCTCGCCTTGCTGCG
>CALZHX010000304.1 GCA_945787435.1 uncultured Woeseiaceae bacterium | reverse complement strand
CCTGGCTGAGTGTGACGTACCCCATCACGTCCCGGTTGAACTGGTAGTCGAGGCCGAGGCGCGGTGCAATCGAGTTGAAGGTTTCGGTCTTGTCGTAGTCGGCTGCGATGAAGAACGGGTTGTCGAAGCTGTCGTCGAGGTGGAACGCGTTGAACGCGATGCCGTTCTTCTTCTCTCTCGTCGGTCGCAGCCCGAACGTGAAGTTCATCTGGTCAGAGATGGCGTAGTTGCCTTCGCCGAAGATCGCGATCGACTCGGTTTTGGTCGTTCCGTCCGTGGTTACGAAGGTATTCGCACCGGGAATGGCGATGAGTGGATCGACGAGGAAGTACGACTCCACGCTTCCGCTCGCCTCACCATCGAAGTAGTACGCGCCGAACACGTAGTTGCTGCCGCTACCGAACTCGCCGGCAAGCCTGAATTCCTGCGAGATCGAGCTCTGGTCGGCCACGTTGGTGCGGGCGAACAGATCGACATTCGTGAAGTCACCGTCGATAAGATCATCGGTATTGAATGCCCGATACGCCGTGATCGACGTGAGCGTCACGGCGTCACCGAAGTCCTTGTTGAACTCGACGGAAAGACCCGAGTCGTCGTTTTTCGACTCCGGAGCGAAGTTGTAGGCCACCAGATATTCGTCGAAGCCCACGCCCGTCACCACGCCGCCACCCGAGCCCGGCGGGACCAGCGAGTTCAGGAAGGTGACTACCGGCGGTGGATACAGGAAATCCGTGAATATCGTGCCGCCGAACTGCAGCAAGGCCGCGTCGGAGCCGGGATCCATGAAGTTCAGCCGCGATACCAGGCCGTCCGTGTTGCTGGTCGCGACACAGCAGACTTCGTCGATCTCGGCATAGTCGGCGATAATGCGCAAATTGAAGGTGTCCGATGGCTCGTACATCATCTGCAGCCGCCCGCCGAATCGGTTGCGGTCGTTGTAGAGGTCGTTACCAAGGTTGAGGTCATCGACGTAGCCGTCGCGCTGCGACGAAAACAAGGTACCGCGGAACGCGAGATTGTCATTGACGGGGATGTTGGCAGCCGCCGATACTCTCACGAACCCTCGATCACCCGCAGTCACGTCGACAAAGGCGTCTCTTTCGGAGCTGGGCGCGACGGTCCTGATATGAATGGCGCCAGCCGGCGTGTTTTTGCCGAACAAGGTCCCCTGCGGGCCGCGTAGGACTTCAACGGCCTCGACATCGACCAGGTCGTTGATCATCGAACTCTGACGCGAGCGATACACGCCGTCGACGTACAGACCAACGGACGACTCGACGCCGAAGTTATTGGCTGTCGAACCAATGCCACGAATACTGAAATTCGTCGTTGTCGCGGTTTGGCTCTGACCGATGATCAGGCCCGCCACGTTCTGCTGCAGATCGAAGACGTCCTTGATGCCGGCCTCTTCGATCTGCTCACCCGTGACCGCGCTGACGGCGACCGGTACTTCCATGATGTCCTGCGCGCGCTTCTGCGCGGTGACGACGATCTCTTCAAAAATCACGCCGTCTTCCTGGGCGCCGACTTGAGAGCTGGCCAGGAGTGCTCCGGCAGCGACCGACAGCAACATACTTAGACGCAATGTTGATTGAATTTCCATGCTTATTGATCCCCCTTCTAAGCCCTGACTTGAGGCTTTAATTAGTGCGCCAAGCATAGCATGAAATGCACGAATGGCCGCAGAATCAAGGGCTTCGGAATGTGCGTACAACATGATGCCGATGTTCGATTTCTGTTAAATTATCGACGCAACCCAATCCTCGGAGAACGCAGCATGCTCGGACTAATGATGAACACCCCGCTCCTGATTTCGAACATCGCAGAGCACGGTGCGAAATTTCACGGCAATCGCGAGATTGTCTCGGTGACCGCCGACAATCCCCTGCATCGCTATACGTACCGGGAGTGCATCGGTCGGGCGAAACAACTCGCCAACGCGTTGCATGGCATGGGCGCTGAGCAAGGTGACCGTATCGCGACGCTCGCCTGGAATGACCACCGCCATCTCGAGGCGTACTACGGCATAAGCGGGGCGGGTTTCGTTTGCCATACGATAAATCCGCGGCTATTTCCCGAACAGTTGGTATTTATTATCAACCATGCAGAGGACCGCTGGATATTCACGGACGTCATGTTCGTGCCGTTGCTTGAGGCTATCGCCGACAAGATTCCGAATGTCGAGGGATTCGTTGTCATGACTGACAAGGCGCACATGCCCGAGACAAAGCTGAACAACATTGTTTGTTATGAGGAGCTGATAGCGAGTGAGTCTCAGGAATACGATTGGCCTGTTCTCGACGAGCGTACAGCCTCGGCACTCTGTTACACGTCCGGGACGACCGGCGATCCCAAAGGGGTCATGTACGATCATCGATCGACGATCCTGCATGCGTATGCGGCTGTTGCGCCCGATGTCATGAACCTGTCCAGCCACGATGTTGTCTTGCCGGTTGTGCCGCTGTTTCATGTCAATGCCTGGGGCATTCCCTATTCGACCTTCATGACCGGCGCGAAAATCGTGTTCCCCGGACCGAAAATGGGCGATGGTGAAACGCTGTGCAATTTGCTCGACGCCGAAGATGTGACCCTGGCGCTCGGCGTGCCGACGGTGTGGCTGGCGCTGCTGCAATATTGTGAGGCTGCCGGAAAGCGACTCGACAAACTGCAGAGGACGGTCATCGGTGGGGCCGCTGTGCCACGTTCGATGATCGAGGCGTTCCGTGACAAGCACGGCGTCGACGTGCGCCAGGGATGGGGAATGACGGAAACGAGTCCGCTGGGCGTTGCGAATAGCCTCAAGGCAGGTATTGCCGATATGACGCCTGATGAGCGACTCGATCTGGCGACCAAGGCCGGGCGCGGCTTGTTTGGCTGCGAACTGCGAATCGTCGATGACAAGGGCAATGAACTGCCATGGGATGGCGAGGCGTATGGACCCTTACAGGTGCGCGGGCCCTGGATATGCAGTGATTACTACAAACTTGAGGGCGCTTCCGGCGCGCACACCGACGACGGCTGGTTCGACACAGGTGATGTCGCAACGATCGATCCCGAGGGATACATGGCGATCACGGATCGGACCAAGGACGTCATCAAGTCAGGCGGCGAATGGATCAGTTCAATTGAACTCGAAAACACGATTATGGGGCACCCGGCTGTCGCCGAGGCCGCCGTCATCGGTGTCGCCCATCTTAAGTGGACGGAACGGCCGCTCCTGATTGTCGTCAAGGCAGAGGGCCAGGACGTCACGGCAGATGAGTTGCTCGCCTTTTTCGAGGGTAAGGTCGCAAAATGGTGGATCCCGACGGATGTGGAGTTCGTCACAGAACTGCCACATACCGCGACAGGCAAGATCAAGAAGATTGAATTGCGCAAGCAATTCGCAGACTATCAGCTGACTGGGTAGCGGCCACTGGCCGTTAAAGCACTTCGCTGGAGCAACAATGGGT
>CALZHX010000303.1 GCA_945787435.1 uncultured Woeseiaceae bacterium | reverse complement strand
GAGGTCCCGGCGTATTCCGACTCGGCGAATCCGGAGATATTGCCCGACCTGGAAAACCACCTGCGAGACCATGTAGCCAGGATCACGACGCTTCTTGGTGGTTCCCGAGGTGGCGATTTCGAGTTCGTGCGCGAGCACGCAGAACGCCTCGCCAGGCAGCGATTTCCGCTGGAAGCGCTCCTGCATACCTATCGCTGTACACACAAGGTCCTGTCGCCCTGGCTACGCGATATCGCCCTGGCGCACGCCGACGATACGGCCCACGTCCGTCGCGTGGTCGCGGCCGTCGCCGATTTCGCCATTGAGTACACGGATACGATCAGTACGACCGCGACCGCGACGTACGTCAATCACACTCGCCTGCTGGCCGAGGCCGAGGGCGACCGTCGAACCGAACTGCTGAATATCCTGCTACACGGATATGACGAATCCGACAGTCGGGCCGCACAACTACTGCGGCGTGCCGGTTATCTCGAGCAGCGCCAGTCCTATTGCGTTATTGCCGCCCGCTCAGTTGAGCCGAGTGAAATGGTAAATGCGGCACGCGCTCAACGCATGGCCGACTCAATCGGCGAGGTGCTGACCACGACGCCGCTGCGAACGCTAATTGGTGTTCGCGACAACCTGGTTATTGCGGTGGTTTCCGGCACACGTCGTCAATCCGGTTGGACGGCTCCGCAATCTCTGCTGGCTGACCGTCTGATGCCGCAGCTAAAAAAGGTTGGGCCAGCGGCGCTGATCGGGTTGAGCAATGATGTCCCCGCCACATCGCACATTCCACGCGCCGCGATTGAAGCAAAACTTGCACTGGACTTCGCAAGCTTCACCGAACGCGTCATGCCCTACGCTTCCGTGTCGTTACGGCAATTGCTGATCTCGCACGCGAGGAATATTATGCAAACCGCCGTGCCGACCTGGCTGGATGATTTCCTCCTCGCCGATGCCAAAGCGCGCGGCAAATTGAGCGCAACCCTGCGCGCCTATGCCGATGCCGACATGAATGTATTGCAGGCGGCTAAACGGCTGTCGGTACACCCAAATACGATTTATGCTCGGGCACAGCGAATATCGGACATTACAGGCAGGAATCCACTGTCGTATCACACGCTCACGGAGATGTTACTTGCGGCGGATTGCAGCCACGATGCATGATTGCTCGCATATGGGAGCTACATGAAAACAACCGTAACCATTGCGCTGCTCGGCATTCTGACCCTGGTACTCGTCGGCTGCACCGGTATGCGGCCGGGCTACGAGACGCCGACCGTGACGATCAGCTCGTTCAAGACGATTCCCTCAGAGGGCGGGCTGCCCGCATTCGAGATTGGCCTGCGGGTGATCAATCCAAACTTCGAGCCGCTGGAGCTCAGAGGGGTCGCGTACACCATAAGCATCGAAGGGCATGAGCTTATAAAAGGTGTCGGCAACGATCTGCCGGTCATTGACGGCTACGGCGAGGGCGAGTTTAAGCTGACAGCATCTGCGAACCTGTTTGGCGGAATACGGCTCATCACTGACCTGATGCGCAACAACAGAAGCACGTTCCAGTATGAATTCGAGGCGAAGCTCGATATCGGCGCGTTCTTACCCGCGATTCGCGTCACTGATAGCGACGAAATATCGTTTCAACCTGCCACTTAGTCGTCGACGTCCTCGACATTGAACTGGCCGGTTATGCGTCGCCACAGATGCGACCACGACACGCCGACGGCCAGAACCGCTGCCAGCGCAATCAATGCTATCCAGGTGATTGCTGCTGCCGAGCGCGATTCGAGCAGGCCAATATCGTATAGCAACCAGATGATCGCACCGAGTATTACGCCTGCCAGCGTAAAACCGAACGGCCCCAGCGAGCGCCAGGTTGACACCCAGTAAATCGCCCAGCCGGCCAGAAGCACGCCAACCAGTAGTAAGTGCAATGGCCCGAAGTCGCTTATGCTGATCGCGGCTGCTACCCAGTGGTAGGCCGAATGCCCGCTCGGGTTATAGGTAAGTAACACCAGTGCCAGCGCGGCGAGAAAACGCCACAGCAGGCCTGCGGCCGTCATGCCGCTGGATGCAACATCCTTTTTCTTGTTAGCCATTCCAAGCTCGCTTATCAGTCATTCTGAGAACCTGATTGTATAAAAAAAGGCCGGGCGAAAGCCCGGCCTTGTCGCTTGCCAGCACCTTTCGGGGGGAGAGAGAGGGGTCAGGCTGCCTTTAGAGCGTCCGAGGCTGACAAATACTCGTAGCCCAGATCGTGGGCGACGGCCTCGTGGTTTACATGTCCGGCGTGGACGTTCAGTCCGTTTGCCAGGTGAGAGTCGCGGCTCAGCGCTTCGCGCCAGCCATAATTCGCGAGTGCTTTAACAAATGGCAGTGTCGCGTTCGTCAGTGCGAACGTACTTGTGCGCGGAACGGCGCCCGGCATGTTCGTTACACAATAATGAACAACGTCATCGACAACATAGGTCGGCTCGGCATGTGTTGTTGGCCGGCTTGTCTCGAAGCAACCACCCTGGTCGATTGAAATGTCGACCATGACTGCACCGCTGTGCATGTCTTTGACGTTTTGCGCCGAAACGAGTTTCGGTGCTGCCGCACCGGCAATCAGGACGGCACCGACAACGAGGTCGGCCTCGGTCACGAGGT
>CALZHX010000302.1 GCA_945787435.1 uncultured Woeseiaceae bacterium | reverse complement strand
TTACAGGCGCCGTGAGCTCGGACGACCTGCTGGGCCGAATTTTCTCGGAGTTTTGTATCGGCAAGTAGGCAGATCAGGGCCGGAAGCGAGGGTCGGCGATCGACATCTCGGTTACCGGACCATACTTCGAAACAGCATCACGAAGCTGTTCGGCGTCGCCGATTATGACGAACACGAGATTATCGACCTGCGGGTAGACGTCGGCTATGACGGCACGAATGTCTTCACCGGAAGCCCCGGCAACGGCAGCGCCATAGTCGTTGATAAACGACTCATCGAGACCGGCGGCCTGCAGGGCCGCAAACTGATTTGCGAGTTGCTCGGCGGTTTCGAGCCGCGGAGGAAACTGGCCAAGGATGTAGTTCTTGCCGGACGCGATCAACTCGTCATCGAAACCCTGTTCATGGAGCCGCGCGAGCAACTCAATGGCCAGGTCGATGGCCACCGTGGTCGTGTCCGTTTTCGTGTACGAAACAATCGCAAACGAACCGGGTTGTGAGGGCCGCAGCAAGGACGATCGAACGCCGTAAGTCAGACCGGCCTTGGAGCGCATTTCGTCGACCAGCAACGATGTGAACCGGCCACCAAAAAGTGTGTTTGCGATATTGAGTTCCGCGCGCTGCGGATAATGCAAACTGACGCCAACACTGCCGATCCAGAAATAGGACTGTGTTGCGCCCGGCTTGTCGACGAGAAGTACGCGCCGGCCGACGTCGGGGATTGGTGCCTCGATCTCGGTAAGCGCTTTTGCCGCTGGTCGCCAGTCAACAAATGCCTCGGTGAGCTTGTTGATCATCTCGGCGGCATCGAAGTCACCGGCCAGCGAAATGATCAGGCGATCGGCGCCAATGAAATCGTCGTAATACGCGAGCAGGTCACGGTGAGAAATAGCCGCAAGCGACGCCTCGTTGCCGCCGACCGGAGTGCCGTAAGGATGATCGCCGAAAAGGTAAGCATTGCCGTAGACGGAAGTCAGCGGCCGGAGGTCGCTGTCCTTGGCGGCGGCGAGCAAGTCAATTTGACGGTCACGCAGCTTGCTGAATTCGTCGCGATCGAGCGCGGGCGCGCGCAACATGTCGACGAGCAACTCAATAACGAGGTCTGCGTCGCGGGCGAGGAACTCACCAGAAATCGACAGCGTCTCGAGGCCTGCGCTCGCTGATAGTGAGCCACCGACGCCGGCCACTGTTTCGGCAAAGCTGGCGGCGTCACGTTCGCCCGCGCCTTTCTCGAGCATCGATGCAAACAGGCTGGAGAGGCCGGCCTTGCCCTGCGGGTCGGTTATCGCGCCGCCGCTGATCAGTGCCTGCAAACCGATGAGCGGCACATCGCGCTTCTCGTGCAGAATAAAGACGGTGCCGTTGTCGAGCTCGACATAGTGGTATTCGGGTAGCGTAACGCCCTGCGCATTGGCGAGCGCGCTACCGAAACAGGCAATACAGGCGAAGACTCCGCTTAGCATAGACCTCATAACTCGCCGTCCTCGTCTGGGGACCGCAGTACGCCAACTGTCATGTTGCCGGTGTCAAAAACCGCAGCAGCAGCGGCCTGCAAGTCGCCAGCCGTGATCGCCTCAAGTCGCGACGGCAGACTGAACAGCTCTTCGTAGTTGTCGTGGAAGACCTCAAAGTCGCCGATAGCGCTCGCCTTGCCGTTGATCGTTGAAAGCGCACGCCAGAAATCTGCCAGCACAATGTTGCGGGCCTTCTCGAGTTCAGCCTCGCTGACGCCCTCCGCGACCACACCCGCCAGCGCGTCGAGCAGCTGGCGCTCGACCAGCCCTGGATCTCCGCCCGGCGGCAGCGTCAGGTAAAAATAGGCCAGGCCCGGGTCGAAGCCCTCAGCAAGCCAGGCGCCGACAGATAGCGCGGTGCGCTCTTCCTCAACCAGCAGCCGGTGCAGGCGCGAAGAGTCGCCGTCGGCAAGAATGTTGAGCAAGAGGCTAAGTGGCAGCGTTTGCGGGTCTTTCGCGCGGCCAGCGTGAAAGGCGACATGTAGCAGCGGTGTCTGCGCAGGGGCCTCGACAACGATGCGGCGTTCGCCCGCCTGCGGAGGTTCCACTGTATCGACGCCGGGTGGCGGCTCCTGTGCCGGTATGGGAGCGAAATACTCCTCGGCGAGCCTGAAAATCTGCTTCGGCGTCACATCACCGGTAATTACGATTGTGCGATTGTTAGGCGCGTAATACGTTTCGTAGTAGCTGCGCAGGTCGTCTTCGGTCCACGACTCGATGTCGGACGGCCAACCAATTACCGGAAACTGATAAGGATGCGCGACAAAGGCTGTCGCCTGCATTTGCTCGGCGAGCCTGGAAAAATTGTCGTTGTCGACAGACGAACGCCGCTCCGCATAAACGACTTCGCGCTCGCTTTGCACGGCCTCGGCGTAGGTTTCCAGGTTCTGAAACCGATCCGCCTCAATCTCGAAAATCGTCTCCAGCGCCGACACTGGAAACCAGTCCATATAGACCGTGAGGTCAGACGAGGTGTACGCATTGATCGCACCGCCGGCCGCCTCCATCGTGCGGTCGAACTCACCGGGCTCCAGGTTGGACGTGCCCAGGAACATCATGTGTTCGAAGAAATGCGACAAGCCGGTAATGCCCGGGTATTCGTTGCGGCCACCGGCGCGCACGAAGTTGTACATCACAACGTTGGGAATGTCGTGGTCCGGCCAGACGATAATTTTCAGGCCGTTGTCCAGCGTCAGGCTGCGGATCTCAGCCGGCACGTCGGCGGATACCGGGGCGTCGCCCTCAGGAACGCCGGGAACGAGGAACTCGAAAGTTGGCAGCAGGCGCTGGCCAAAAACGGCGATCACGCCGAGCACGAGCAATACGGCGACCGCGGAGTTCAGCTTTTGACCGGTCTTGTAAACAATCGACTGTGTCTGATCGACATCCGCGGCCTTCTTCAGGCCGCCCGGCGTGATTTCATACGTCCAGGCGAACCAGAGTGCAACCGGATACCCGACCACGAGCACGAAATAAGTAAAGGCGTCTGTCCACGCGGGCACGGACACTTCGGCCTGGACGACGTCTACAAACCAGACGATCAGCCAGCAGGCCACGGCGTAGAGCAGAGCAACCTTGAGAACGTTGCGGCGGCGCAATTCGGCAAACAAAGCCATAGCCGCATCCTAACCCAGCAGCCCCTCCCGCCGATACAGGCGTGCGCAAATCCAGGTCAGCGCAGCGCCAATGGCGAGAGTGCTCGACACGGAAATCGCGACATGAATCAGGTTGACCGGCTCGTTCTTGATCATGTCGACGAGCAACAGGTGCTGGCTGAGGCTTGGCACGAACATGAATTCCAGCTGCGGCCGCAAGGTCAGGATACTGACGATTAGGATTGGCAGCGTTGGGGCGACCAGCACGATGCTTAGCCACGTCTGCGCCTCTTTGTAGCTCTTTGTAAAAGACGCAACGAGCGTCATCAGCGAAGCGCCAAGCAGGACGAACGGCGCAAGCACGAAGAACGCTGCGACCACCACCGCGGGGCCGAAATTTGGTGTCATACCGAGTTGTTCGAGCGGCATGAACTTGAGCGCAACAAAAAACGAGCAAAGGCTCAGCAGCAAAGAGACGGCCATGAAAACGCATGTTGCTGCAATCTTGCCCAACATTAACTGGTCTCTCGTTACGGGCAGGGACAACAGTGGCTCGAGGGAACCGCGTTCGCGCTCGCCAGCCGTTGTGTCGATCGCAAGATACATACCGCCCATCAACAGGGCGAAAATGAAAAAGTAGCTCATCATGCCCAGCAACATTGCGGAGCGACCGCTGGGCGTGGACACATCCACTTCATCAACATTGATCGGGCGCAACACCTGCGGGCTGACGCCCCGCGCCACAAGGCGCAACATCGCCAGCTCCTGGTTGTAGCCATGCAGCGCGGTTCGAACACGACGGGCATCACGCTCAGCCTGGGTATTGGCCTGGTCCGAGATCAGCTCGACCCTTGCGGGCACCATGTCCGCAAGCTGCTCACCGAAGCTTTCGGGCACGACGACGATAACATCGCGTTCGCCGTTGTTAACCGCAGTGATCGCGGCGTCGCGCGTCGCCGGCCCCTCGACGACCGCAATGTTGTGGCTGTTCAGGTAGCCCATCAGGTTTGGTGCATGCTGCTGGCCGATGACAGGTACCTCGAGCGTGCGATCTGTGTCGTCCAGTGCGCGCTCAAGTGACAGGTTGATGACAAAGGCAAATAACATCGGGCCGAACAGAGGGCCCATGATCAGCGCCGATGCCAGTGTGCGGCGATCACGGAAGTTGTCGACAACCTCTTTGGCGAATACGGTCAGCAAGGTTCGCATCAGGCCGGCCCCACCATTTCGATGGCCTTGACGAAGGCATCTTCCAGGTCGTCACAGCCGGTTCGCTCGCGAATGCCATCCGTTGAGTCGTCGATCGCAACCTTGCCGTTGGCAATGATGACTATGTCGTCACAGAGCGCGGCGACCTCCTGCATGACGTGGCTCGAGAACAGCACACAGTGGCCTGCATCTTTGAGCTTCAGAATCACTTCGCGCAAAGATCGCGTCGCCATAACGTCCAGGCCGTTGCTCGGCTCGTCGAGGATAACGTTCTGCGGGTTGTGCACGAGGGATCGCGCGATCGAGACCTTGGTGCGCTGGCCCTGGGAAAAGCCCTTGGTCCTGCGGTCGGCGAAGTCGTCGATCTCGAGTAGCTTCACGAGGTGTTCGACGCGCTCGTCAACGGCGTCATTGGAGAGACCGCAGAGCTTCGCATAGTAGGCAATGTTCTCGCGTGCAGTCAGGTGCGGATACAGCCCGGCGCCGTGGGGCAGTGCGCCGATGCACTTGCGAGCGGCGAGGCTGTCGTCAACAACATTGATGCCGTTGATCGTGGCGCTGCCTTCATCGGGCCGCAATACCGTGTAGAGGATCCGCAGCGTCGTTGACTTGCCGGCGCCATTCGGGCCGAGCAGGCCGGTGATCTTGCCGTCCGGCGCATCGAAGCTGACGCCACGAACGGCGCGGACCTTGCCGAAGGACTTGTGAATCCCGTCAACAGTGATCATGGCGTCGGCCCTGAAAAGTCGACGAAAAACGGCATGATGAACGCTCGCTCCATGCAGGAGTCATCGGCCGCAGCAGGGTCGGCAGCGGCAACAAAGTCAGCGATGACTTCCGGCATGCAGCCGGCCGCGATCTGCCCGTGGCCCTGGTGCGTGTTAATGATGTGCGCGTGATTGGTCATCTCGACAAGTGCCATTTCGGCATAGTGCGGCGGGGTTACGGGGTCGGCCGTTCCCGACAGCAGCAACACGGGAATATCGGTTGCCAGCGGCGCGTTAAAACCCTCGTCGATCGGACCCTGCGGCCAGATCGAACACATAGTCTCGAGCGCCTCTATTTGCATGGCCGTAATGAATGTCTTCTCAAGCGCTTCGAAATCGATTGCATCACGGTCGATAAATGGAATGTCCTCGGTACACATAACCGAGTTATGCATGCCGAGCGCGAGCGCGTCGGCGAGGCTTGTGACGGTCAGTTGGAACTGCGCCGCAACTGGCACGAAGTTGTCGTTGGCCGCCTCGTGAACGAGTAGCGGCAGCAGGGCGATCGAGCGTGGCTGGTAGGCAAGGAGCCGCACTGCGGCGGCGAACTCATTGTCGCCAAACTCGATCTCGGCGGGCCGGCCCGTGACCGGGTCTGTCAGGGACACGAGGACAGGCCTTGCGGCAATGCGCGAACGCACGGCGGCGAAGTCCAGGTCTATTTCGGGAAAGTGCTCGTTGCAGGCCGTGTCTTCCGCACAGCGGGCAAAGATCTCATCGACGGCGCGCTGTGCTTCAATCGCGCTCCCCGGGCCGAGCGGCAGCTGCGGCGGCACGACGCCGTCGAGAATGACCGTGCGCGTCGAGTCCGGGTAGCGGCGCGCAAAATGTTGCGCCACGCGCGAACCATAAGACGTGCCGAGCAAATTCAGGGCCGGGTAACCGAGCGCCACACGCAATGCTTCGAGGTCGTCGACAGCAACGCTGGTCGTAAAGAAGCGCGGATCATGCGGTAGCTGGTCGAGACAGGACTGCGTGAACTCGAGCGTCTGCTCGTCGCTGAACTGGCCCGTGATAATGTCGTCATCAATTGGGCAGTCCATGCGCGCCGAATCACCGGTGCCGCGCTGGTCGATCAACAAAATGTCACGGTCGCGCCTTACGGCCTCGAAGGTCGTGAAATACGCGGCATAGAACTGGATCGAACTGCCGCCGGGGCCGCCGGCAAAGGGCACGAGCGGGTCGGGCTGCGGTTCCAGGTTCAGAGCGGGTACCACGGCGACGCTCAGTTCAAGCTGCTCACCGTCAGGAGCGCCCGGATCAAGCGGCCGCAGGAACGTGCCACAGCGCGCCTTGATGCCGGGATATCCCGGCCCGGCGCTTATGCGGCAGTCTTCGAGCTTGAGCTCGGCCGCCGAAACAGCGACGAGAGGTGCGCACAAGAGCGTGAGCGCCAGCACTGACATTCGGAACATAATCTACCCATGGAATCGTGAAGCGCTGCCATCTTGGCCATATGATCGGGACAAGTAAAGCGCTAAAATGCGCCCTCTTTGCTGCTCACTTTTTAGCCAATGTCCAAAGCATACGATGTCATTGTGGTCGGAGGCGGCCACGCCGGGACGGAAGCCTCGCTGGCTGCCGCACGGGCGGGTGCGCGTACGCTTCTCGTGACCCAGAGCATCGCGAGCCTTGGCCAGATGAGTTGCAACCCGGCCATTGGTGGTATCGGTAAAGGGCATCTTACCAAGGAGATCGACGCACTCGGCGGCGCCATGGCGACAGCGATCGACACCGCCGGCATCCAGTTTCGCACGCTGAACGCAAGCAAGGGGCCTGCCGTTCGTGCGACGCGCGCGCAGGCGGACCGGGATCTTTACAAGCGAGCGATTCGTGCGTTGCTCGAGAACCAGCGCGGGCTGTCGATCTTTCAACAGTCCGTAGACGACCTGATCATTGAGGGCGGCTCCGTCGCCGGCATCGCAACCGAAGATGGTCTGCAGTTTCGAGCACCCACGGTCGTCCTGACAGTCGGCACATTTCTTGGCGGCCGCATCCTCATCGGGCGCAGCGAAGAGGCGGGCGGGCGAGTCGGCGATGCGCCATCGATCGCGCTTGCCGAGCGACTGCGCGAGTTACCGTTTCGTGTCGCGCGCCTCAAGACGGGGACGCCACCGCGCCTCGACGGGAGGACATTGAACTACGCCCTGATGCAGGAGCAACCCGGCGATGAGCCGATGCCGGTGTTTTCATTCCTTGGCCGCCGTCGTGAGCATCCGCGACAAGTGTCCTGCCACGTCACAAAAACGAGCGAAGAAACGCATGACATCATTCGCGGCTCACTCGACGAGTCGCCGATGCATACGGGCGCGATCGAGGGCGTTGGGCCCCGCTATTGCCCGTCGATCGAAGACAAGATCGTTCGTTTCGCCGACAAGAGTTCTCACCAGGTGTTCGTCGAGCCCGAAGGGCTTAGCACTAACATCGTCTACCCGAACGGCATTTCGACCAGCCTGCCGTACGAAGCGCAATTGCGATTTGTGCGCTCGATCCCCGGGTTTGAAAAGGCACACATCACGCAACCGGGCTATGCCATCGAATACGATTACTTCGACCCGCGCGACCTGAAGCCGTCGCTTGAAACGAGACCGCTGGCAGGACTGTATTTTGCGGGGCAGATCAATGGCACGACGGGCTACGAGGAGGCCGGTGCCCAGGGGCTCCTGGCCGGGGTCAACGCCGCGAGGCAGGCGCTCGGGCTGGAAGAGTGGTTTCCGCAGCGGCATGAAGCGTACCTCGGCGTCCTGGTCGATGACCTGATTACGCGCGGCGTTAGCGAGCCTTACAGAATGTTCACCAGCCGGGCGGAATACCGGCTTACGTTACGCGAGGACAACGCCGACCAGCGACTGACACCGATTGGCCGAGAGCTTGGCCTGGTCGGCGATATGCGCTGGTCGGCGTTCAATAAAAAAGTCGACGCGGTCAAGGCCGAGCAACAACGACTGGCCGCGATCAAAATCAAACCGGAGGGCGTGCGAGCGATTGAGTTGCTCAAGCGACCCGAGTACGGGTACGCGGATGTCGTCAGCCTGGATGCTGTTGGTAAGAATGGCCCGGATTTCGATGCGGAGCTGCTCGAGCAGGTTGAGACACAGGTCGAAGTACAGGCCAAGTATGCGGGCTACATTGACCGGCAGGAGCGAGAGATTGCGAAGCAGGCAAAACAGGAATCGCTGCGCCTGCCTGAGGACCTGGACTACAGCGACGTCGACGGCTTGTCGACTGAAGCACGGCAGCGGCTGCTGCTGGCTCGACCGGTTACGCTGGGGCAGGCATCGCGGCTCGAGGGCATGACGCCGTCAGCCGTATCGCTGTTGTTGATCCACATAAAGAAGCGCCAGCTCAGGAAATCTGCATGATTAGCAAGAAGCGCGCATTCGTATACCTCGTGATACTGGCCGCCGCTGTTGCCATCGTTTGGCAATACCAGGGCGTGCCGCAGGTAGATGGCCCCGCAGCCTCGGTGCTGCATCGCGGTCTGCTGACTGACCCGGAATCGGTGGATCCGCACAAGGCGCGCAGCGTGCAGGCGGGCAGTGTGCTGCGCGATATCGGCGAGGGCCTGTTGAGTTACTCGGCAGACAGTGAGCTTGTCGCGGGCGCGGCCGAAGCATGGAGCATATCGGACGATGGGCTGACCTACACATTCCACATTCGAGAGGATGCGCGCTGGTCGAACGGTGACCCTGTTGCCGCCGAGCACTTCGCGTTCAGCCTGCGCCGCCTTGTCGACCCGGCAACGGCCGCGTTCTATTCATTCATGATCGCTGATGTGCTGAACGCCAGCGCGATACTCGCCGGTGACCTGCCGTCGTCGGAGTTGGGTGTTGAGACGCCTGATGAGCGCACGCTGGTCATTACGCTCGAGCGCCCGACGCCATACTTGTTGAGCCTGCTGACCTCGCCCAGCACCTTCCCGGTGCACCCGGGGTCGATCGCCGAGCACGGCGACGCGTTCACGCGTGACGGCAACCTGTTGTCAAACGGCGCCTACAAGCTCGATAGCTGGCAGCCGGGCTCGATGCTGGCGCTAAGTCGCAACGAGCAGTACTGGAACAATACAGCTACTGCGATCGACGAAGTGCGTTATCACGTGGTAACGCAGGAGATGACGCAGTTGAATCGCTACCGGGCGGGCGAACTGGATATCACAGACGTCGTGCCGCCGGACAGCTTCGCGAAGGTGCGCGAAGAATATCCGGATGAACTGCATGTTGCGCCCTACCTTGGGGTGTACTATTACGGCTTCAACCTGACAAAACCGCCGTTTAAAGACAGCCCGGAACTGCGCGAGGCGTTGTCACTGGCGATCGATCGAGACGTGCTGGTTAATAAAATCACGGGACGAGGCGAAGCAGCGGCTTATAGTTGGGTGCCGCCAGGCGTCGACAACTACGAGCCGCGGCGCTTTAACTATTCCCACCAGACACAGGATGAACGTAACGCGCACGCGCGCCGGCTGCTTACCGAGGCCGGCTACGGCCCGAACAATCCTCTCCGCTTCGAGTTGCGCTACAACACGTCCGATACGCAGAAACGCATCGCGCTCGCTATACGGGGAATGTGGGAGGAGGAGCTCGGCGTTGAAGCAACGCTGATTAACGAGGAGTTCCAGGTGTTGTTGGCGAATGTGGCCGCCGCCGACATCACTCAGGTCTTTTTCTCCAGCTGGATCGGTGACTACAACGACGCACACACGTTCCTGAGCCTCCTGCAGAGTGGCAGTTCGTCGAATATGCCGCGGTATTCCAACCAGGACTTTGATTCATTAATGCAAAGCGCTGCCGGGCAGGCGGACTCGAAGAAGCGGCGCTATTATCTTGAAGAGGCAGAGCGTGTTCTGCTGTCGGACCATCCCGTGATACCGCTGTATTTCTATGTCAGCAAGCACCTCGTCAGTCCATGTGTCGTTGGCTGGGAAGACAATGTGCTGGATTATCATTACAGTCAGCACCTGAGCCTGGCGCCGACTGACGCCACACCCTAATCGGAACACAGCTTTGCTGCGATATGCCCTGAAGCGTCTGCTGGGTGCAATTCCGACGCTGCTGTTGGTAATTGTGCTTGCCTTTCTGATGGTGCACGCCGCACCGGGTGGCCCCTTTGACGCTCAACGCGTCCTGCCACCGGAGACCCGCGAAGCACTTGAAGCGGCGTATAACCTGGACGCGCCGCTGCACGAGCAACTCACAAACTATCTGTCCGGGCTGCTGCGCGGCGACATGGGCCCCTCGTACCGCTACCGCGACCATACGGTAAGCGAGCTGATTGGCAGCGCGTTCCCGGTGTCGCTGAAGCTGGGTGCAATGGCTATGCTGCTCGCCATTTGCGTCGGCGTGGCGGCCGGAACGGGCGCAGCGCTGCGCCGCAATACGTTGCTGGACCGAACCGTGATGACGTTCGCGATGACGGGCATTTCGATACCGGTATTCGTCATAGCGCCAGTGCTCGTGCTGTTATTTGCGGTGAAACTGCAATGGCTGCCGGCGGGCTGGAGCGGCAATGAAGGGCTGGCGCGCTTCACCTTGCCCGTCATCGCGCTCGCGTTGCCGCAAATAGCCTATATTGCGCGCCTGACGAGAGCGAGCATGATCGACGTGCTCGCAAGTGACTTCATTCGCACGGCTCGCGCCCAGGGACTGGGAACCAGCGCAATCGTTCGCTACCACGCATTGAAGCCGGCGATGTTGCCGGTGCTGTCCTACATGGGCCCGGCCATTGCCGCGATTCTGACTGGATCGGTCGTGGTTGAACAGATCTTCGGCATTCCCGGGCTCGGTCAGTTCTTCGTTCGCGGTGCGCTTAATCGCGACTACACGCTCGTGCTCGGCATTGTCATTTTCTACGCAACGCTGGTTGTGCTGCT
>CALZHX010000301.1 GCA_945787435.1 uncultured Woeseiaceae bacterium | reverse complement strand
GACCGATGTGTGCCAGGACGGGCGCACTGTAACAGGTTATTCCGGAAAAGAAAGGGTTATTTGTCTCGATTGTCTAAAGAGGCAGATATACGACCGTGTTGGTCAGCAAAATCATGATGAACACGAGGCAGGTTACCATCGGGCCAAGGTAGATCCTGCCCGTCATCCTGAAGAAGTAGCGATTGAAGTAAGGCAGTACGAACATCATTGGTACAACCGCGAACAAGAGATTCACGTACAACCAACCATCAGTCCAGTAGACCGTCCCGGTCCACCAGAACGTCATGTATTGCACGATCACAATCAGCAGTAGTCCGATCGAGTTGCCGATGCCACCGAGCAACATGCCTTTCCACTCCGGCTGCCCTCGTGTTCGCATGGCCGCGTTGACGCGCAGCGAACTCGACAGGAAAAAAACGAAGAAAAACGGCACGTACATGACGAGCAACCACAACTCCTCAGCGCGGAACGTGCGCACACCCATGAACAGGAAGCGGTAATCCACGTGGAACAGGTAGTACATCGTGAACAGCAACAGGTAATAGCTGCCAAATAGCAACAAAGCCAGAGCGAATGTACGGAACAACTCCGCACGGCTGATTTTGAGGCCCCACATCGCGGGCAATACGCCATGCTGCTTGCCATGAAAGCGATACGTTAACCAGAACATCAGGAAGCCGACAGTGCCGTTCAGTACCGCCCACATCATGACGGCATTGTTCATGCGCTGTGGGAAGAACCACGTATGCTCACGCGTTGACGCCTTAACGAATAATACCTGCGACAGCTCGGCCATCGGGATGTAAGAGAAGCACGCGATTAGTGCCGCGAATGAAAACAGGCCCCAGAACAACACCCTTCCCCGTCCTGCCGGCTTCGGCAGGGGTGGCGGTATGGGGTGCACCAGCAATGCAAACATCGGCAGTCGTAACAATGCCTGGGCCAGCGGGATGAGCAGCATGACTGCCGCTACCAGCGAGATCAGGCTGAAAAGCTCTTTCCAGTACCATGTCTGGTCGCGGCTGGACATGCCGGTATCCAGTTCGAACACCTTCTCGAAGTACTCGATCTGGTTTGCGGTCGCCTCAATGATATAGGGCTGGAATGGGTGCAGGATTCTTTCGTTGTGCACAACGCGTAATGTTCGATTGCTAACGTCGCCGTAGTACTTGCCAAGCTCGACTTCCTCGATAGCAGGCAGCGCCGGGTCGCGAGCCATATTGATCGTGCGCAGCGCTTCGGGCGCAGTTCGCATATCGGCATTCTTCAGTTCATTCCGGTATGCGCCCTCGTCGTAGTAGGCATAGCTGACGCCGACATTCGAGCGCACGTCTTCCAGAACCTCTTCTCTCAGTGTCAGCACGTACCCTGAAACGAACACCGAGTGAAGTTTGCTCGGCTGCCCGGTGCGTTGCGCCTCCTTACCGAAAAAATTCGCACCGCGAATCGCGGCATTGCCGCCCGCCGAGTGGCCGGTCGACCCGATCCTCGACTTGTCGATGTAGTTGAGGTTAGACGTGCTGGCGGCGTAGTCGACAAGGGCGAACATTCCGTAGCCCTCGGTGGTCGCCGCGATTCGACTCATCGAAACACTCGAGCCACCCTGTGCATACGGGTCGATCGAGATGGCTACGATGCCACGACGCGCCAGCTCGATCGCCACGTTGGACAAGGCCTCCTTCGAGCGCTGGAAGCCCGGGACAACGACGACCAGTGGCGCCGGGTCGTCACTTGTCGCAGATAGCGGCCTGAAAAGATCCCCAACCAGCCATTGTCCGTTCTGCGTCGGAATCTTGATGCTCTGCACGCGGATATCACCGCCAGCTGTTTGAATTCGGTTGGCACCAAAGCTCGATATGACGACGATCGCCAACAGTATCCAGAGCCGTTTGTTACCCGTACTATTCACGTCATGATCCGAAGAATTCTACTTATCACATTTGCCGCCTGCCTGATTTCCACTGCTGTTGCAGAGGATCGGTTTTGCCAGAACGAGCTGTTCACCATCGACGCCCGGTACGATGCCGGGGCCTTTGCCAAGTGCAAGTTCAAGTCAGAGGACATGGTTGAGCTCACGATCAAGCCGGAAGATCATAAAGTCGTCGTCGAACAACCCTGGTTTTCGTTCAAGATTACAGCGAAAACCGCCGACACGATTCATGTCAGACTGAAATTCCCTTCTGCGTACGCCCGATATTGGCCGAAGCTCAGCACCGATGGCGTTACCTGGCAACGTGCTGCCGACGAAGCCGTCAGTACCAGCAGGAACGAGAAGAAAATGGACGTCGTTGTTGAAGTTGCCCCAGCTGGCACCTGGGTCTCGGCGCAGGAGCTGATTACACAGTCGTACTACGACACCTGGCTGGCGGAACTCTCTGCGCACGAAGAAATAACGGTCGCGACAATAGGGGTGAGTACCGAAGGACGGCCTATCCAGTTGGCCAAGACCGCCAACAAACCCGAGGTCATCCTGTTGCTCGGACGGCAACACCCGGCGGAAGTACCCGGCGCTTTGGCGATGCGGGATTTCATGAACATCGTTCTTGGCGATTCCGAGCTCGGACGAGAATTTCGCGATCGTTTCACCTTGCTGATTGTCCCGTTGATGAATCCCGATGGCGTTGCCAACGGCCACTGGCGCCACAACGCCGGCCGAACCGACCTCAACCGCGACTGGGGGCCGTTCAAACAACCGGAAACCCGGGCGATTGCAAAGCTGATGGCAGGCATTGACGAACTTGGCTTGCAGCCGCGACTGATGCTCGACTTTCACGCCACGAAATATACGGACTCGATCTTGTTTTACACGCAGACCGAGGAAGACGTTACGAATCCCGTGAGCTTCGCGACGAATTGGCTGACGAGCGTTGCCGAACGTATTCCGGACTACAGTTTCAAGCATGATCCCAGGCCAGTATCAGAGCAGCCGAATACGAAGGGCTACTTCTTCGTTCGCTACGGCATTCCATCGTTCACCTACGAGATCGGTGATGAGGCCGACCGTGAACAGCTGCATGCCGTTACCCCGGTATTCGCGGAGGAGATGATGCGCGTCATGCTTCAGGCTGAGCGCCCATAGAACGCAGCACCCTGCCCGGCCGCGCGCCGGTCATTTCCTTGTCCATCAATACAGCTGTGCCGTTGACGAACACATGGTGCACGCCCTCGGCGTATTGATGCGGATCCTCAAATGTCGCTTTGTCGATGATCTCATCGGGATCAAATACCGCAATGTCTGCTATTTTCCCGACCTCGAGCCTGCCGCGATCGCCAATGTTGATTCGATCGGCCGGCATGCGTGTCATCTTGTTGATGGCTGTCGATAACGACAGGATCTTTCGCTCACGTACAAACTCTCCCAAAACCCTCGCAAAGGTGCCGTAATTACGCGGATGTGGCCGCAAATCGCCGGGTGCCGCGATTCCTCCATCCGACGCGATCATTGTCTTCGGGTGCTGCATGATGCGGTCGACGTCGACCATCGACATCGCGTGGTACACGCAGCTGCAGCCGCCCGCGTATTGCAGGTCCATGATCAAATCAGCAGCATTCTCGATATTGACCTCAATCTCGCGCCGCCGCAGCACGTCGGCGAGATTCAGGCCATTGAGCGTTGGATCCCACGCACAATCTGCCAGCGATACCCTGGACGGATCGTTACCGCCGCGTTCATTGACCATCGCAAAGACAATGCCTTCTTTCACTTTGGCTCGTTGTTCGGGATCGTCCAGGCGCGCCTTGAGGGCGTCGTTGCCGCCATCGAGGCTCCAGCGTGGAAACACGGCTGGCAGCCCGGTCGAAGAGGCGGGATAGGGGTACTGGTCGATAGAGACATCCACACCACGAGCGATTGCAGCATCGGTCAGCGCAAGTGCTTCGTCCGAGCGGCCCCACATCGGCGCGCCCATGACCTTGTGATGCGTTAGCTGTGCCGGTATGCCGGCCTCCTCCCCTATACGAATGGTCTCGTTGATCGAATCGAACAACCCAAGGGCCTCGTTGCGCATGTGGCTGATGTAAATGCCACCGTATGGCTGGACTTCCTTCGCGAGCTCAATGACTTCTTCCGCCGTTGCGAAGCTGCCCGGCGCATAGAGAAGCCCTGACGACAGACCGAAGGCGCCGCTGTCCATAGCTTTCCTGACCTCGGCACGCATCAACTCAATCTCTTCATCGGTCGCGGGCCGGTCGTCCTGCCCGACAACCTCTCCTCGCACGGACCCCTGGCCGACAAACGTGCCGAAATTGACCGAAGCCGGTTTTTCCTCCAGCCGCGAAAAATATTCAGCGATCGGTAGCGGCGAGTTGCCGTCGGGCCCGCCGATAACGCTCGTAACACCCTGGCGAATCAGGTTTTCCGCATCGGGCCAGAGAAAGATCCCGCTGCGCTCCTCATTCCCCCGCAGCGCATGGCTGTGAATGTCGATAAAGCCCGGTGCGACGGCGAGCCCGCTGACATCAATGCGTAAGTCAGCCGGATGACCACCGAGATCACCGATCGTGACGATACGATCGCCCGTGATTCCGACGTCAGTGACAGTTGGCGCCTCATCGCGCCCGCTGTAAACAGTGCCGCCGGATAACACGACATCGAACGGCTCCTGCTGCGAACAGGCGCCCAATAGTAAGACGAGAAGAAAGCTAGACCAGCGCATTAGGCGCTACGTAAAGGGCGATGATCGTGACGACAACGATTCCGATCAGGTTCAACGCAATTCCCGCGCGTACCATTTGCGGAATCGTAATCTGACCGGTTGCGAATACGATCGCATTCGGTGGTGTTGCGACAGGCAACATGAACGCGCAACTCGCCGCAATTGTGATCGGCACCGTGAGCATGAGCGGCGGCAAGCCGGCCTGGACCGCAATAGCTCCCATGACGGGCAGCAGCGTCGCGGTTGTGGCCAGATTACTCGTGAGTTCGGTCAGGAAAATGACAAGCGCGACCGCTGCAATGACCAGGACGGCAAGACCGTACGCATTCAGCGGTGCGAGGCTCTCGCCGAGCCACAGTGCGAGTCCTGTATTTGACACGGCTGCTGCCAGGCTGAGTCCGCCACCGAACAGAATCAACACGCCCCACGGCAAACGCAGGGCGTTTTCCCAGGTCATTAACCGCGGCTGTTCCGAGTTTCCGCTGGGCAACACAAAGAAAAGAACTCCCGCTGTCATTACGATACCAGCATCCGTGATACCCGTAAGGCCGAGAAACTCGGTTAACGGTCGTCGTAACATCCAGGAAAGGACAACGAGAACAAACATGACGGCGACGCGTTTCTCGGGCGTCGTCATTGGACCCAGGTCCTCGCGCAGCTCATGCAAATGCCGGTTGACTGCTTCGCTCGCGGGAACATTGACCGGATACAGGTATCGCGTCAGAACCAGCCATGCGATGGGTAACATGACCAGCGTAACCGGAATGCCGACCGTCATCCAACGGGCGAAGCTGATCTCGATTTCGTAGTTTTCGGCAAGGTAACCAATCAGCAATGCGTTGGGTGGTGTCCCGACAAGCGTCGCCAGGCCGCCGATGCTGGCCGAGTACGCAAGACCCAGCAACATGGCGATCTGAAAATCCGTCTGATTTTTTTCGGACAGATCAGACACGTTGTCACGAACGACCGCGATCACCGAAAGCACGATCGGCAATAACATCATTGTCGTCGATGTGTTCGTCATCCACATGCTGAGAATGGCGCAGACAAACATGAAGCCACCAATCAATCGCCGGCCGTCTGTTCCCGTCTTGTCGAGGATCGCAAGTGCAATGCGCCTGTGCAGGTTCCAGCGTTCCAGTGCCAGCGCCATCAGGAAGCCACCCAAAAACAGGTAGATGATCGGGTTTGCGTACGGAGCTGCCGCATCGCGCAGTGTGGCAATGCCCAGCGGCTCGAAGATCACGAGCGGCAAAAACGCCGTAACCGGAACCGGGATCGCTTCGGTGGCCCACCATATGGCCATCCACAGCCCTACTGCGGCTGCACGCCAGGCGTCGGGACTCATGGCACTCTGCCATTGCTCGGCCACGAGCATCAGAACGAAAACGGCAGGGCCAAGGGCCCTGCCGATTCGTTGATAGCGTTCGTCCTTCAATTAGAAGTCGAGGCGCAGGTCGAGATACCAGGAACGACCGAAGTCGCGGTGCATGTCAGAGAAGTAACCGAAACGGTTACTCGATAATGGTGCACGCGAATCGGTGAAGTTAAGGACACCAAAGCGTGCCCTGGCGGCCACATCACCAAAGGTATCGAAGCTATAGTCAACCGACATGTTGTAGGTCGACATATCCTTCAATACCCACTGCGAACCGTCGCTGCCAAGACCAGGCCGGGTTTCTATCGCATCGGTCAGTTCCGTGCCACTTACTGACGCTCCCCAGTCACCCTTGCGCCAGTTCAACCGCGCCGTGTGTTTCCAGCGCTGGTTGCCGTTCTGGCGCACAAGATCTGCGAATCCGACGGCTGTCCCAGGGGGCAGAATGCCGTCCTCTTCCGCCTG
Source organism: uncultured Woeseiaceae bacterium (assembly GCA_945787435.1). Classification (GTDB taxonomy): domain Bacteria; phylum Pseudomonadota; class Gammaproteobacteria; order Steroidobacterales; family Woeseiaceae; genus UBA1847. The sequence goes on along the minus strand of CALZHX010000301.1, from coordinate 1,711 downwards.
GACCAGCTCGAGTGCGGGACCACTTGGAAGCTGCTCGTACTCGTCCAACCTCGACGCGACGTAGCGGAAATTGAAATCGCCGGCTACGGTGTCGATGTTGTAGTACACACCAATATCGTGACCCCTCATCTTGCGCGTATCGAGATTGGTATACACGTCATTGACGCGAGCCGCTTCGCCCGTGTTGCAAATCCCTGCCGCTGCAAAAAGCGCCGCCTCTTCCGACAACGGATCCCATGGGTCATCACGAATGACGGCCGGATTGCCGATGCTCGGCCCGCCTACCACCGGGCAATTGGCTGTCCCGGCCTCGAGTAGATTGAGCAGATCGAGCGCCGTGTGGTTTTCTTCACCAAACAGGCCGATCGTTCTATCCTTCTCAATCGCCCAGTAGTCGAGCGTAAGCGTGAGGCCATCCGTGACATCCCAGACGACGCCGATGGACGTATTCTCTGATTCCTCGGCCACGAGGAGCCTACTGCCACCCGCGGCGCGCTGCACACTATAAGAGCAATCCAGGACGTCGCCAGTCGGATCGAAGCTCGCCGCGTATTCGCAAACGCGGTCATCAACCGTGTTGGAACGTGCAACGCCGCTTTCGTTAACCGTCACGAGGTTCGGCACGCGGTAAGCCTCGGACCAGGAACCTCGGATCAACAAGGGTTCGACCGGGCGCCAGCCCAGTGCGACCTTGCCGACCGTCGTGTCGCCAACGTCGGAGAAATCCTCGTAGCGGAGCGCGACCTGCGCATCAAGCGTACGGTGCAATGGCACCTGTAATTCCGTAAACGCCGAGAACACATCACGACTACCGTTGCTATCCAGGGTCGGACTCGAGTTCATGACATCGGAGACGATCGGGAATCCGTTGCCGTCATTGTCGACAAACTGGATGGTGCCATCGAGTCGCGGATCGCGATCGTCATCGAATGACTCTTCACGCCATTCGATGCCAGCGAGGAACCCGGCCGGACCTGCCGGCATTTCGAACAGTTCCGCGTTCGACATCTTGAAATCGATCAGCGTAAGTTCGGTCTCGTTTTTCCGATAGACATCGATCAACGCGCGGTCAATGTTGGTACCCATCGCTGCACTGAACACGTTATAGCCAGCCGGTGTCGGATCGTTGAGCGCTTCCTGCATCAGGGTGTTAGAGACTCGCTTCTTGGTAATGTCTTCTTTTTCCGCACGCGACCAGAGAACCGCGCTTTCCCAGTCCCAATTGCCCAGCTCGCCGCGCAGACCCGTGAGGAAACGATACGTCTCACCATCGTTGTACACCTCACGCGGCGCATCGATCCAGCCATAGTTGTCGATTTCGAGTTCCAGTCCTTCGACCGGAACATCCGGGCCGATAATGCTGTCGGGCAGACGAGCGGTTGTACCGACGGCTCCGACCGGGTTCCAGTAGGCATCCGGCGCGATAGTGAACTTGGCCACCGCACCCAGTCTCGCCGAACGATGGCGCTGTGTAAACGTGTCGGAAATATAGGCCGAGAACTCGGTGAAGCTCTCCAGGCCGTTGCCGAACTCGTGATTCAGGAACACGAAAATATTGGTGCGCTTCAGGTCCGACAGGAGGTCGCGGTCTGTATTGAGATTGTGGCGATAGATCGGGGTGCCATCGGCTGCAAAGCAGACCTGCGGGTACTGCGGATCAGTAGACTCGCAAAACTCGCTGACAACCGGGTCGGTATTGAACTCGCCACTG
>CALZHX010000300.1 GCA_945787435.1 uncultured Woeseiaceae bacterium | reverse complement strand
GGACAGATATATTTCGATTCGCAATCTGCAACCATGGCCGCAATAACAGGGTCTGGTCTCGAAATCGAAACAGACCATGGCCTCGTAAAACACCTCGGCACGCAATACATGACGACTGTCGATGCACGGGACCTGATTGTGCGAGTACGCGAAGGCGAAGTATCCGTCGACGGGGCGTATATCGAACAAAAAATAGCAGTCGCCGGACAGCAGATGACGATTTCGGGTGGAGCCGCTCCGAGTATTCTTGATATCGACGGATTCGGCGAAACCTGGGCCTGGGCCGAGGAAATGGCGCCGGTCGTCGACATGAATGGGAAATCACCGCACGAATTCCTGGAGCGCATCAGTCGTGAACTGGGCCTGAAGCATGAGTACGAAAGTGAAGCAGCTAAGAGTGCGGCTCTTGTTGGAGAATTTGTTGGGACAATGGACATGGACCCGCGCAGCGAGTTGAAACATCGCATGGCGGGTGAGGGTCTTTCATATCGCATAGATGGGGGGACTATCTACGTGAGTATCGATTCGAGTAGCCGCCAGTAGCGCTATGTTGCGCACACTGCTGGCCATAGTTTGCCTGCTGCCGGTAGCTGGTCTGGCCGCCGAAGGCGACGCTGTGCCGTTCACAGGACGGCCTGTAGCCGACGTCATCGATGAGTATCGCGACGCCGGCGTTCCCTTCGCTTACAGTACGAACCTGGTCCCGGCTGACCTGGTGATTACTGCCGAGCCCGAGGCCACCGAACCCGTTGCCATCGTGCTCGAAATCCTGCGGCCGCATGGTCTGACGATTCGTTACGTGGCCGGTGTCCACCTCGTTGTTCGCAGTGACGGCGGGCCGCGAGCTGCGGGTGCCGGCGCATCGCAGACAACGCAATCCGCGCGACCAGAAATCGAAAATGTCGTTATTTCGGCGAGCCGCTACGAAATCCTGAGCGAGCTAGCTGCCTCGCGCTTCTCAATCGATCAGCGCACCATTCAGAACATGCCGGATCTTGGTGAGGATCCGATGCGCGTTGTGCAGCGCCTGCCGGGTACAGCCGCAAGCGGCGCCTCGGCGAAGACGCATTTACGCGGCGGCGAGGATGGCGAAGTCGGCATCATGCTAAACGGTCACGGCCTTTTCGATCCATTTCATATTCGCGATTACCAGAGCATCTTCAGCGCGATCGACTCGCGTGCAATCGAGGGAGTCGAGGTATATACAGGCGGCTTCCCGGTTCGATTCGGTGACCGCATGAGTGGCCTGGTTCTGATGGAGTCACTCCAGTCGGTGGAGCCGAGACACACCGAAGTCGGCATCAGTGTTTTTAACACATCGTTCCTTACAGCGGGCAATGAAGCGGATCGCAACTGGCTTGTGTCGGCACGCCGCGGCAACCTGGACCTGATCATCGACCCGGAGTTTGGCAGCCCGTCCTACTACGACATCTTCGGTGAATACGGCTTCGATATCTCGCCGGATGCCACGCTGTCGTTCAACGCTTTATTTGCTGACGACAGTGTCGAGGTTATTCTCGAATCCGAGCCGGCCGAGCTTGAGCGAGTCGTCAGCAAGACGCAGAACGCGCAATTGTGGGTTCAGCTCGAGAATCGCTGGTCCGATGAGCTCAGCAGCAAGCTGGTCGTAGCTGGAATTAAATTCGACAACAGCCGCAACGGCTCACTGGGTGACGAAGAGAAAATCGTCGCCACTGTCCGTGACGAACGTGACATCGAACAGTTCAGTATCCGCCAGGACTGGACCTGGAATTCGTCAAAAAAGCATCTGATGCAATGGGGTATTGAGTTCACGTACTCTCGCGCACATTACGATTATGCGAACACGGCTGAGTATTTCGGCTTTCCGGCGATGTACGAAGATCAGCCTGAGACGGACGATTTTGCGGCCATCGCAGATCCTCGCGGCAGCAGTTACTCGTTGTACTTTTCCGATCGCATGCGAGTCTCGGACAATACGATGCTCGAATGGGGCCTGCGCTGGGATGATCAAACTTATATTGACGACCTGTCGTCAGACTCGCAGCTGAGCCCGCGCTTTAACGTGATGCAATCGCTGGGGCCGAACACGGAGCTGCGTCTGAGCTGGGGACGGTACCACCAATCACAGGGCATCAACGAATTGCAGATCGAAGACGGCATTACGAATTTCTGGCCTGCACAAAAAGCGGATCACCTGATCTTCGGCATGCGCCACCTTTTCAAGGACAAGTACTCGCTACGTATCGAGCTATTTGAGAAAAAGATGCACCAGGTTCGGCCCCGATTCGAAAACCTGTTCGATCCGTTGGGGCTGATTCCGGAGGTGCAGCCGGATCGGATACGCCTCGATCCGACGAGCGCGCGGTCGCGGGGATTCGAGGTCATGCTGGATCGAGCGAACGGTCCTTTCACGTGGTGGGCGAGTTACACCTTGTCCGAAGTGACAGACCGGATCGACGGCGTTGACGAGTACCGCAGCTGGCATCAGCGGCACGCGGTGCAGGGTGGCCTGAGCTGGTCCGGTGACAAGTGGGACGTCGCATTGGCGACCAGTATTCATTCGGGCTGGCCGACAACCGACCTGGAGCTCGTTGAGGATGGCGTCGATGAAGACGGCGAGCCTGAATTCGTCGCTGTCATCGGGCCGCGAAATGCCGAGCGGCTTAGGACATTCGCCAGCGTGGATTTCCGTATCAGTCGCACGTGGCAGCTGAAACGTGGCTCATTCATGGCCTTTGTCGAGGTATCGAATCTCTTCAACCGCAGCAATGAATGTTGCCTCGACTGGGATTTCGAGGAAGACGAGGACACTGGTGAGGATGTGTTTGAGCGCGGTGTCGACTACTGGATGCCGCTGCTACCCGCAGTCGGCGTCCTGTGGGAGTTCTGACCAGGCGTCGACGGTCTTCCGGTAGATGCTGACAATCGATTCGGTATCCAGTTCCGACGGCGACACCATCGCCTGGGCACGTTCAAAAATCGATCGACGGATCGGATTCCGGCCGCTTCTGTTCTCTCCATCACATGTCATGACAAATGGCGTGGAGCGCGTCAGCGTCAGCAACAGGCCTACCTGACCACTCTTGGTGTCATGGATGTGGACAACGTCGACGCTCGGCATCAGGCAGTACGCCATCACAGGCGTTTTTACGACCGGGCCAACAGTGACATAGGGACAGGAATGGAGGCGGCGGGCGAGCGCCGCACTCGACACCAGCACGTGCTGGTCGATTGTCAGGCGATCAAGGGACTCGACCAGCGTGGTAAACCGCACGGTCGAGTCCGCTGAGTCAGCTGTAAGATATACATGTCCTATCTTCACAGCCTGTTAGACGGTTCCGTCCAACAAAACCGGTCGCCGGGGGGGATCGACGCCGGTTACGAGGCTGTTATTCGCCTCTGCATCATGAGACGGCTTGAAGTCGGAAAATCGGTCGCCGCGGCTTATCCTGCATTTTCACTTGCCTGGGCGAGGTGCAGTCGTTTTCTTGATGAAGTAATAGCCGCCAGATAACGCGATTACGAGTGCAGCGATAGCGAACACAGTCATCGCATCGACGGACTTCGCGTCAAGAATGACGACTTTTCGCGCCACGGCGGTGAGCGCCACCAGGAACATCAGCTCGGCGTGAATCGTGTTGTCCTTAAGGTACATTTCGATACTTGTCATGAGCTCAAGCCCGATGAGCACCATTAGGAACAAACCGAAAATATCGAACAAGTCTTCTACACCCAGGAAGAAACCGGGTGGCTTCATCATTTCGGTGACAACGACGTAAGCAACTTCGAGTACGCCCGAAATGACGACGATACCCATGAGCGCCAACAGCGCAATCGCGATCGCGCGTTCTATTTTGCCGAAAATCGCCATGTCACTCCCTTTCAGTCAGAATCCAGCAACCATTGCCGCGCCTCGGCTTCAGTGTCGAACAAGCGACCGGGCAATCCACGATTTTTCAGGACGGTCACCACAAATTCGAGCACGTCCCGGGAGTCCTGTTTTTGTTCGACCCACGCGATGCGATAGTGCTGTCCGATGCGAAGTTCTCTGAAGATCATCGGCAGATCATACCCGTCGACGGCCTCGACTGGCGTCGTGGTATTGGCGATCCCGAGTACGTTGTAACATTCGTGTTGATCGCAGGTCGCGGCGACTTCGCGCCAGAGCGTTTGAATGTAGCGGTAGTCTTTGTCACCATCCGCGATAACGCGCACGTGATCGCCTTCAAATGTCACCTCGATCTTATTTTCCATTCCTGAGCGCTGTTTGTTGTGCGAGTGCTCTAAGAATAGTTGAGGCGCGACGTTTTCGCCATTATTGCCCGGTCTCGGACATTCTCCTGAAGGCGCGTTCGATACTCGCATTGGTCAGCGGGTGATAGTCGCCGCGGGCTTCGTCAAACAGTTGCTCTGCCAACGCGGCGTCTTCGCCATTTTGCGCAAGTGCGACGTAGACGGGTCGCACGAGCCGGGTCCGGCCAAACCGCTGCAGGTGCCTGGCGAGACCATCGTATGCCGGACGGTGCCGGCGCTGTGCAACCTGGATAAACCAGGTCCTGCCGATTTCCGCGTTGCGCGTCTCGCTCAGGCCTAATGCAGCGTCGATTTCATTGAGCTTGTCTGTAGACAGGTTTGCGTCCAGGCTGTTGATGAAATGAATCGTTGCCTGCGGGCTCCAGTCGGAAATCGGCAGATTGGCAACGTCGATTTCGCCTCTTGACCAGGTCGCAGCCATCTCAGCAGCAGCGTCCAGGTTTGCAGACGATGGTAAGAGGGCATCCTCGGGCAGCCCAGGCTGGTACATCCATTTTTCGACCTGGGCACGGCTGACGATACCGTGGTGGACAGAAAGCAGGCGCTCATCGAGAAAGTCGACAAATTCTTCGGTCGTAATGCCCTGGAACGCGAAATGGTTGAAATAGTCTGTGATGAACTGGTCAAACACATCCCGGCCGAACTTGTTCTCGAGGTATTGCAGGAACAGGTTGCCCTTGTGGTAGGCGATCGAACCGCTATCACCTTCGGGGTCCACGTGGCGAATGTCGGGTGCCAGTGCCTGGTAGTGAGGGTCGACGGTCTCGAAATTAAGCAGCAGCTCGCGGTAACTGATCAGGTTCTCCTCGTCGGCGCGATCCTCATCGTAGATGACCTGCATGAGCCGGTACTCAAGATAGCTGGTCCAACCCTCATTGAGCCAGCCATCACGCCAGGTCCGGTTGGTGACGAGATTACCGGACCAGGAGTGAGCGAGTTCGTGAGCTACAACGGATACGAGACTGCGATCGCCGGCCAGCAGGCTGGGCGTAAGGAAGGACAGGCGCGGGTTCTCCATGCCACCGTAAGGAAAGCTCGGTGGCAGGATCAACAGGTCGTAACGGCCCCAGCGGTAGGGCCCGAACATAGCCTCTGCGGTTTCGAACATGGCCTGCGTGTCGGCGAACTCAAAAGCCGACGCATCAAGCAGCTCCGGTTCTGCATAAACACCCGTGTCTTCGCCAATTTCCGCGAAGTAGAGGTCGCCCACCGCAATCGCGAGCAGATAGGCCGGGATCGGTTGCGGCATGTCGAATTCATAGGTGCCGGTGCGCTCGGCATTCGGGTCGTTGTTGGCGCTCATCACGGCCAGCAATTCAGGCGGTGTCTGAATCCTGGCGCTGTAAGTAATGCGAATGGCAGGCGTGTCCTGCAGTGGTATCCAGCTACGCGCATGAATTGATTGTGATTGCGAAAACAGGAACGGGTTCTTGCCGCCCGCCGTAAGTTCGGCAGGCAACCACCCCAGGGCCGTTGAGCCGGGACTGGTGCGATAATCGACGTGCACGATCAACTCCGGGTCCTCCTGCAATGGTGCGGG
>CALZHX010000299.1 GCA_945787435.1 uncultured Woeseiaceae bacterium | reverse complement strand
GTGGAGACAAGTACTTGAGTTATCTGGCCAGTGTCCGAAAACAGCGTAAATCCTGGGGCCGCAGCGCCCTTGGGCTGTTTGTGGCTGTCTGGCTGAACCTCGCGCTGCAGCCCTGTGCGATGGCGTATGAGGTCGAAAATGACCACGAATGCCCGCATTGTCCACCGTCCGAGATGCAGGGCCACCATGACATGCATGCTGGCATGGACGCCGGGATGCCCTGCGCCGACGGCCTGTCGGACTGCAGCCTGGATCCGGATTTCAATCATGACGGTCGCGGCGGGCAGACTCAGCTCAAGGACGTCAAAGTCGACAGCCCGGCTTTCGCCGTTCCCACGGACCTCGTCGCACCGTTCGACAAGGTGCTGCGCGAGCGTTCGCCACCGCGATTCGAGACGGCGCGTTCCGGCGCCCCACCGCCACTTCACGTCCTGTACTGCGTATACCTGGATTAGCGATCTCTTCGTTGTAAACCGTTTGTAACCGGTTCTAAGACGAAGAGGATTGCTCGATGACGTTTTTCCCTGGGCGAAAGCCCGCACTGATGTATCTACTGGCCTTGCTGTGTTCGATGACGGCACAGGCACAACAACGCGTGCCGTTGACGCTTGCGGAAGCCGAGGACCTGGCGCTTAACAACGAGCCTGGCTACGCGGCCTTGCTGGCGCGCGCCGAGGCGCTGGGTGAGCGGGCGGTTGTTGCCAGCCAGCTCCCTGATCCGACGATGCGAGTCGGCCTTCTCAACTACCCGATTAGCTCGGGTGGTTTCTCGACGGAAGGTATGACCCAGGCGCAACTCGCATTTCAACAACGCTTTCCGTCAGGCAAATCGCGAGCATCAAATACGCAGCGATATGCGTCGTTGTCGCTCGGGATGAATTCCAACGCGGACGCTCGGGTGCGTGATGTGAAAGCGAGCGTCCGTCATGCCTGGCTGGAGACGTACTACTGGCAGCAGGCGCATGACATCGTCACGGAATCGCGACCATTTTTCGCGGATCTGACGACGGTCACTCGTTCGTTGTACAGCGTTGGACGCAAGACACAGCACGATGTACTGCGCGCTGAGCTCGAACTGGGTCGTCTTGATGACCGGCTTATCGAAATAAACCGGCACCGCCTGCAGGCGAAAGCAGCATTGTCCGAATGGCTTGGCAGCGCCGCGAACCGACCGATAGCCAAAGCACTGCCAAACTGGAAGGAAATCCCGGCGCTCGAGGCAATGCACGCAAACCTGGCGTTGCATCCCGTCATGGCCGCCGCCGACGCGAATATTGCGGCAAGCAATGCCAGTGTGGCGTTCGCCGAGGAGCAGAAGAAACCGGGCTGGGCTCTGGATCTCGGCTATGGCTACCGTGACGGTTACCTTGCCAGCGGTGAGCCGCGGTCTGACTTCGTCAGCCTGTCGGTCACAATGGACTTGCCATTCTTTGGCAAGAACCGCCAGGATCGGACGCTCGCGTCGGCACTGCGCGAACGTAGCGCATCGCAATACGAAAAAACGGAATTGCTGCGCCGCCTCTCGAGTGAACTCGACAGCGAGTACGCGCGCTGGCAGGACCTGAGCCGTCGCATTGCGCTGTTCGAATCGTTAATTCTCGAACTCAGTGAGAGCCAGGCACAGGCAGCGCTACTCGCCTATCAGAGCGAAACTGGCGACTTTGCCGACGTCATGCGTAGCTACATCGACGAACTCACCACACGTCTTGATCATGTTCGATTGAAAGTCGAGCGAGGCCAGAGTTACGCCGCGCTCGCGAGCCTCGGAGGGTTGTCCCAATGAGAAAACAGATAATCACCGTCGCAGTGCTTGTAGCTGCAGTTGTTTTGGGTATCGCAATTGGCCGATCGTGGTCCTCGAGTGACGTTCCGACGCAGGGAGGCAGCGACACAGCTGAACGCGACATTCTGTATTGGGTGGCGCCGATGGATGCCAACTACCGGCGTGACGAGCCCGGCAAGTCACCGATGGGGATGGACCTTGTGCCTGTCTACGCGGATGAAGTCGACGCAACGCCCGGTGCCGTAAAAATTGATCCGACCGTTGTCAACAACCTCGGTGTTCGAACGGCGGTTGTCGAGAGTGGATCACTGCCAAGGCGCGTCGAAACGGTCGGCTACGTCGGCTACGACGAGGACACGCTGATGCACGTGCATCTTCGCGTCGACGGCTGGATCGAAAACCTGTCGGTGACTACTACAGGCGATGCTGTCAAAAAGGGACAAGTGTTGTTCGAGTTGTACTCGCCCGCACTCGTCAACGCGCAGGAGGAGTTTCTCCTGGCGTTGCGAAGCCAGAACACGACAATGATCAAGGCATCGCGCGAACGCCTTGCCTCGCTTGGAATGACATTGGGTGAAGTCAACGACCTGGCGGAGGAGCGCAAGGTCAAACAGCGCATCCGCAAATACGCGATACGCGACGGCGTCGTTGCACACCTCGGCGTTCGGGAGGGCAACTTCGTTACGCCGGCCAGCAATGTCATGTCAATTGCCGAACTTGACCGCATCTGGGTGCTCGCCGAGGTGTTCGAGCGGCACGCAGGTTTGGTCATGCCTGGTCAGCAGGCCGAAGTTGAACTCGATTATCTGCCGGGTAAACGTTGGCGGGGGACTGTTGACTACGTGTATCCGGAACTGGACCCGGTTACGCGCACGCTGAAGGTGCGCATCCGCTTCGACAACGAAGGCGCGGTCTTACGTCCAAATATGTTTGCGCGCGTAACACTGCTCGGCACCGACACGGAAGAGGTCGTGCACATTCCGCGTGAAGCGTTGATTCGTGGTGGGGCCGCGGATCGTGTTGTGCTTTCTCTTGGCGACGGGAGATTTCGTTCCCAGGTTGTTGAAACCGGTGTCGAGTCCGGAGACCGTGTCGCGATTAGCCGTGGAATTGCAGTGGGCGACGTCATTGTGACCTCGGGGCAGTTTCTGATCGACTCTGAATCGGACATCGATTCCGCACTATTGCGAATGGAGCCGATGCAATGATCGAGTACATCATTCGCTGGTCGATCACGAACCGGCTGCTGGTCCTGATTCTGACCGTCTTCGTGACCGCGGGTGGCATCTATGCACTGCGGCAAACTCCGATCGATGCGCTGCCGGATCTGTCCGATGTGCAGGTCATCATCAAGACCTCATTCCCGGGCCAGGCCCCGCAAGTCGTCGAGGACCAGGTGACGTATCCGCTGACGACCGCGATGCTGTCGGTACCAAAGGCAGTAACTGTGCGCGGCTATTCGTTCTTCGGCGACTCCTACGTTTACATCATCTTCGAAGATGGAACTGATTTGTACTGGGCACGTTCCCGCGTCCTCGAATACCTGAACCAGGTATCGGCGCAGCTGCCCGATGACGCAAAACCCGCGCTCGGTCCCGACGCGACCGGGGTCGGCTGGGTCTTCGAATACGCGCTGCTTGACCGCAGCGGTCAGCACGATCTCGCTCAGTTACGCAGCCTGCAGGACTGGTTTCTCAAATACGAGCTGCAAACGGTGCCAGGTGTCGCTGAAGTTGCCGCGATCGGAGGCATGGTCCGCCAATACCAGGTTGTCGTCGACCCGGACAGGCTTCGTGCGTTCGGCATTACGCTCGCCAAATTGAAGTCAGCCATCCAGCAAGGCAACCAGGAGACGGGCGGTTCGGTTATCGAAATGGGCGAAGCCGAATACATGGTCCGTGCCAGCGGTTATTTGCAGAGTATCGATGACCTCGCGGCGATCC
>CALZHX010000298.1 GCA_945787435.1 uncultured Woeseiaceae bacterium | reverse complement strand
CGGTGATGACAGGCCACTGCTCTGACAGCTCGGCATTGATCTCGATGAATTTCTCCTGACCTTCGGGTAGCTCATCCTCGGAGTAGATCGCCTCAACCGGGCACTCGGGCTCGCAGAGCGTGCAGTCGATGCACTCTTCAGGGTCAATCACGAGGAAGTTCGGTCCTTCGTGAAAGCAGTCAACAGGGCAAACCTCAACACAATCGGTCAATTTGCACTTGATACAGGATTCGGTGACAACGAACGTCATTTGATGGTCCTCATTTTCTGGCCCGCGTACGCTATGCGAAGTGGCCGCGCATATCAAGGGCCGACACAGGCCGACTGTTGCGCGCTGTCGATCCCCGGCAGCCGAGCCTCGACTTCTATGGCCAGGTATTCCATCGCTGCGAACTCGCCGGATGCGGCGAATGTATCCAGGTACTGATGAGCAAGACTGGCATCGCGCAGTTTGTCGGCTTTTGCTGCTTTCTGTGCCAGATCCCCAAAGCTGTTGCGAAACTCCTGTCGGCGCCGCTCTGTTTCTTGCTCGCGCCGCTTGTCGCCTGCCAGCTCGTACATCCGGGACTGCAGGCCCAGGCCCAACGCTTTGCCCAGCAAAGTACGACTGGCGTGCTCCTGGCGTTCGCCGAATCTGAGGCATGCATCCAGCCATTCCGGTGAATTCTGTGCGAGCCGCTGGCAATCCTGGATGATTGGATGAGTGCTTGCCGGCAAAGCCGCCGCGAAACCAAATGCTGCCTCCAGGCGTTCATAGGCAGGCAAATCCGCGGATGCAGAGAAGCCCCTGTCAAACATCATCACGTACTCGGGAAAATAGGCATCATAGGTTGCGGCGGCAGCGGCTTCTTGCATGGCATTGAGCGCTCCCGCCTCATCAGATCTCTCCAGCCGGCTTCTGGCGACCTGCACCCAGGCCAGGCCGTTCGCGCGATCCGCTACAATCAGCATTTGCTCGATTTCGAATCGGGGCCGACTGCATTGCCCACCGAATTCGACACACAATGCCAGCAGCTGCGACGCGATCAACGGGTCTCGCGGATCCTGGTACGCTGCCTCACCGAGCAATTGCAGCGCCCGGTCCGGCTCGTCGCTCCAGATCATCAACGCGGCGACCAACAGGTGTTCGGCACTTGCCGATGTTTCGAGCACCGGCACGACTTGCTGCTCGAGCCGGTCCAATTCCGCCATCTTTTCCGCGATAGCCGCGTCTTCTATAGTGTCGTCACAGACTTCGAAGATAGTTGAACGTTTTGACATCAGCGTCTCAACCTCGTCCAGCAACCTGCTATCGGCAGGCGCTTCGACGGACTCGATGACAGTACTTCGCGTTTCGTGTCTCGTTGCCAGCGACGCTACGACCAGCACACCTACCAGGACGATGATTGCTATCCGGCGTGCCACCTGCCGTCCCTGGAGGTAGCAACTCCGTCAGCTTCAAGTTTGAAAATATGAGCGAGCAATGAGCGCTCCGCCCAGCCGTAGAGACTCGGATTCACATCCTGGTAAACGTGGGGAACGAGTTCATGCGTCGTCAGCCCCGGACGCGCTTCTACCGCTGCCAGCACCTTGGCTTCGCGCTCAAGGCGATGCTCGATGATCCAGTCGATGGCCCGTGTCGGGTCCTCGATTATCTCGCCGTGGCCGGGCGCAAGCGCGGCGCATTGTAATTCCCTGCAACGTTGCAGCGACTCGATGTAGTCCTTCATGTTGCCGTCGGGCGGATCGATGACGACGGTCGAACCGTCGATCACATGATCGCCTGTGAAGAGCCAATTGAGTGATGCGTGCCGATAGCACAGGTGATTGGATGCGTGTCCGGGCGTGTGCACGGCTTCGAGTCGAAACTCCACTGTCTCGAGGACGTCACCGTCACTCAATATTTTTGTTGGCGCGAACGTCTTGTCCTGGTACTGGCCCTCGGGTGCCGGAATGCCGAGCGCCTCGGCGCCGGTTGCTTCTACTAGTGCCGCGACCGCCGGCGAGTGATCCGGATGTGTGTGCGTTGCGAGAATCCATCGGATACAACTATCTGATTTTTCAATGATATTTTCTATATGCTCAGCGATCGCCGGGCCCGGGTCGATGACTGCAATTTCGTTCTCGCCGACCATGTAAGTGTTCGTGCCCGGTCCCGTCATCATCGACGGGTTGGGCGCAACGACGCGGCGGACGCCCGGCGCTATCTCAGCGAATGCCGGCAGCATCCGCGTCGCCGGTTTCGGCATATGTTTTCAAGCGCTGCAGCGCCTCACCAATCACGACGTCGACCGGTCCAGCTATTTCTTCCATGCCACCCGGGCGGTAGCCACCGACGATATACGCGAATCGTACGGTCGTTCCGTCTTCGGCGTCGAAGAACTCCCACGTCATGTTGCCGTCTACGCCGAGCAGGCCCAGTGGGCCGAGCCCGCCGGTCAGGCGCAACAACACGGTCGGGTTTACGAACGTTACTGTCAGATGCACAACGCCGGCATGCTCGCCGATGGCTTCACAGAAACAACCCTGCGGGACCGGGTCGATACTCATCTTGCTGGCATCGCCGGAAATCGTGTGATCGCTGCTCCACCACTGCCCGATTTCGTAGACGGCCGCGTGCCATGCATCTGGCCGCGGCGCCGCGATGGTTACTTCGTGCACAAGCGAGAATCCGCCAGGCGCGGCATCGATAACCTCGCTGCTCGCTGTACCGGCGCAGAAGAAAGAGACAAGCAATGCAGCAAGGAAACGTTTCATTGGAGTTCCTGTCTCGGCGCTAATACGGCTGTTAAGCTTACCCGAATCCATGAATGACGACATGCGAGTAGTGTTTGAGAGCCGCAATCGGCGTGCCTGTGCCGATCGTGCGCTCGTGCTTGCATCCGCCCAGATTCCGCACCAGGTTATTGATGACTTTTCGGGCTGCGCTTTGATCGTTCCAGCCGAGTATTCTGCACTGGCCATCTCGGAGCTGCAGCTCTACGACGAGGAGAACCCGCCTCGCCGGCCGATAAAGACGCAGCCCTTTCCCTACCGGAACGCGACCCCGGGAATCATTGCCTACGTCTTCACGATAATGGCGTTCGCCTGGTTATCCTGGAATTCGGCGTTCAGCCAGGACTGGCTGGCGCAGGGGCGCATCGACGGTAGTCTTGTGCGCGCAGGCGAGTGGTGGCGGGCGATTACGGCATTGACGATGCATGCTGACCTGCGCCACCTGGTGGGAAATATCGTTTTCGGCACGTTTTTTGGCCTGCTTGCCGGCCGCTTGTTCGGCTCCGGCATCGCGTGGCTGGCTGTCGTGCTCGCTGCGACCTCCGGCAACCTGCTGAATACCTTGCTGCTCGAATCCACGCATCGCTCCATAGGCGCATCGACCGCCGTGTTCGCGGCACTTGGCCTTACGGCCGGATTCGTGTGGCAGGCCAAGCTCATGTCACAGGAGCGCTGGTCGTATCGCATCGCACCCATTGTTGGTGGTCTCGCCCTGCTCATGTACACCGGGACTGGCGACGAGAACACGGACATTGGTGCGCATCTGATGGGTTTTGTCTGCGGATTTGTCGGCGGCATGCTGCTGACGCGTGTACGAGATCGGCTTGCCGACCCGCACTGGCAGAGGGTCGCTGCGATTGCGACGCCGGCAATCCTCGTGTTGGCGTGGATCGCAGCTTTTGGTAGCTGACACGTCGCTGCTTTCCTGTAGAATTCTGCTCGGGGTGGGCGTACCAAGTCGCAGCAGCCAACTATGAAAAAACTTCTGCTGTTCTTATTAGTTCTGGCATTGATACTGACGACTGTGGCGTGGCTGCGCTACGGTGGCGGCCAGTCGTATCCCGACCTGTCGACATCTCCGGTCTTTCCCGAGGACGCTCTCGAGGAAGTTCTCTCCTACCGATTACCTATTGGCAATGTCGCGGTCAGCGATTCCGAACGCGTCTTTTTCACGGTACACCCGGAAGCGCGGCCCAAAGGAAACAAGCTGCTCGAGTTTATCGACGGTGCCTCCGTACCTTTTCCGGACGGCACATCGCAGCAAAATCTGTTCGATACGGTGCTCGGCGTCGCCATCGACCGAAACAACCGTCTGTGGACGATTGATCACGGCAATCACGGCATGCGCGCAGCGCGTCTGCTGGCATTTGATCTCGAAACAGGCGAACTGGTCCACGACCAACTCTTTGCCAGGGAAATAGCTCCACTAGGTTCGTTTCTGCAGGACCTGCAAGTCAGCGCGGACGGACGAACGGTCGTCATTGCGGATGCGAGTTTTTGGCGCAAGCAGCCGGCCATCATCGTTTACGATATCGAATCGGCCAGCG
>CALZHX010000297.1 GCA_945787435.1 uncultured Woeseiaceae bacterium | reverse complement strand
CGCAGCACCTGATGCAGGAGTGCCATTGGGAGCAACTCTGGCAGCAGCGCTTGAACACCATGATGCGACCGGTCTACGCGTCGTTTGTCAGTTCACAATGCCGCCTGCTGCCGGGTGAAACCGCAAATGGCATCATTCCGTGCACGGACATACAGGCACCGACAGGTTCTGCGTGGGTCAATGTACCTGTCGATATCTCGAGCTTCGCCGACATCGACGGTGATCTTGACGAGGAGGCGCTCGAACGGACGATTCGCGCCGCGGTTGAAGCGGGCGATGAAACGCATTCGCTTGCCCGCTGGCCGACGGCACAGATGCGGCATGACGGATGGCTGAATCGGCGCCTGGCGATCAATCTCACCGGTATCGGCACACTGGTCCAACGTCGCGACGCCGATGCCACCCGGTTTAATACACTTGAGGAAATGTGCCGGCTGGTTCGCCGCATCAGGGACGTCGCGCTGACTCAGTCGCAGCGCCTGGCGAGCAGCAAAGGAAATGTGCCGGCCCTGGAGCAGGGCGACCCTGCGCGCCTGATGCCGGGCGGTCAATCGCGCGACGGCTGGTCACGGCGCTGGCAGCAGGAAGTAACGTCGACAGCCGTTCGCCATCGCAACCTTCTGGTGATCTCTCCGTGGTCAATATTTCCACCCGATGTTGCCGATTTGCGCTATGCCAACCTGTTGCCTCTGTTGCGCTACGCAGACACGTGCTCATTTGGGCCGCCGCCAAAGCTCGCCGCGTGGAACCTCAAGGATTTCAAAAGCTTCCATCAACAGGCCGCCGCCGTACTACATCAAAGAGGGCACATGCACCAGATTGCAGTACACGCATGATCTAAGATACCGTGCAGTCGATGACACCTGACGCACATGGCATCGCAGTTCTGTTCCTGACGGTCCTCGCGCTATTCCTGTTTACGCGCGACAAGATTCCGCTTGAGTCATCGTCGCTCGCAATTCTGATCATCCTGGTCGTCGGCTTTGAGCTCGTGCCGTACGTTAAGGACGGCGAGCGAGCACTCGCAGCGCCCGACTTTTTTGCCGGCTTTGGCAACGAGGCCCTCGTCGCCATTTGCGCACTCATGATGGTGGGCAAGGCGCTCGAAACAACCGGCGCACTGCAGCCGCTGGCCAACGTCGTTGGTCGTGCCTGGTCATCACGTCCCGTGCTTGCAACGTTCATCACGCTGCTTGCCGGAGCCGTTCTCAGTGCGTTCATGAACAACACGCCAATTGTGGTGTTGCTCATGCCGATCCTCGTCGGTGCATCCCTGCGGTCGAAGTTCCCGGTTTCCGAAGTCATGCTGCCGATGGGTCTGGCCACAATTATCGGCGGCATGTCGACCACGATCGGCACATCGACAAACCTGCTCGTTGTGGGTATTGCACAGGACCTCGGTGAACATCAGTTCAGCATGTTCGAGTGGACGCTTCCCGTTGCTATGGTCGGTGGCGTGGCTTTGCTGTTCCTGTGGTTAGTGGCGCCGCGTTTGTTGCCAGACCGCACGCCGCCCATGGACGATACGACACCGCGAGTCTTCAGTGCGCAATTGCATGTAAAGGAAGGCGGTTTTGCGGATGGCAAGGCGCTCTCGGACGTGCTCTCCAAGGCGGGTGGGCAGATGCGGATCGACAAGATTCAGCGCAGTGAGTCGCTCGTGCTGGCCAAGCTGCCATCGGTAGTGTTGCAGCCTGGGGACAGGCTCTTTGTTAAAGACTCACCCGAGAACCTGAAACACTACGAACAATTACTGGGTGCGACTCTTTTTAATATTTCCGACATCGAGCACCCCGTCGATGAGCAGACGCCACTCAAGGCCGAAGGACAGCAACTCGCTGAGGTTGTCGTAACCCGCGGTTCACCCCTTCACTTGCGCAGCCTGGCCGCAGCCCGGTTTTCGAGTAGTTATGGCCTGATGCCGCTCGCGCTGCATCGTGCGCGTGCGCCAAGCTCGCAGGTTACCGGCGACCTGAACATGATCCGCCTGCGGGCAGGTGATGTTCTGCTCGTGCAGGGATCAGGCGAGGCCATCTCAAAACTCAAGGACAGTGGTTCGATGCTGGTGCTGGATGGCACGACAGACCTGCCACATACGCACAACGCAAAACGTGCGCTTGCGATTATGGGTTTCGTTGTGCTGGCGGCAGCGCTGGGAATCATGCCGATCTCGGTCAGTGCGGTGGTCGGCCTTGGCCTGATGATCGCCACCGGTTGCCTGGGTTGGCGCGATGCGGCGACCGCACTGTCGATTCCTGTGGTGATGATTATCGTTACCGCTTTGGCGCTTGGCAGGGCACTGACGGATACGGGTATGGCGGAATATATTGCCATGAGCTTCGTCGGTGCCGCGTCGGCATTGCCAATCCCACTGATACTGAGCGCATTCATGCTGCTGATGACACTGATGACGAATATTGTCTCGAACAATGCCGCTGCAGTCATCGGAACGCCGATCGCTATTAGTATTGCCGCGCAACTGGGCGTCAGCGCGGAACCTTTCATTCTCGCTGTACTGTTCGGTGCCAACATGAGCTTTGCGACACCGTACGGCTATCAGACCAACCTGCTCATACTTAGCGCGGGCGGTTACAAGTTCAGCGACTTTCTCAGGGTGGGCATACCGCTCACTATCATAATGTGGATAGGCTTCTCGCTTGTCCTGCCGATGCTCTACGAGCTGTAGGCGCCAAGTTTCACCCGCAACCGTTGACCTCAGTGCACGTGCCGGGGATACTCGCGCCATGAATGCTCACAGCAACAACTGGTGGTGGCTGCCGCACAAGGAGAGGGCGGCTGGCTGACTATTAGCTGAGCACAGAGACCAGAAGCCCATCTCCGCGATTGTGGTGATGGGTTTTTTTATGGGTACAAAAAATGGAAGCACCTTTTGATATTGCAGCAGACCTCGATACGCCGGTTTCGGCGTACCTGAAGCTCCGCGACCTGCAACCGCGTTTCCTGCTCGAAAGTGTGGAGGGTGGTGAGAGACTCGCGCGTTATTCCTTCCTGGGTTTCGGCGATGCCCTGGAAGTACGCATGGACGGCGAGTCGCTGCGGGTCAATGGCGAGGCAACAGCGCGGCCGACGAGCCAGCAGCAGTATCTTGATGCACTGCGCGGGGCGCTGTCGAAAGCGCCCAGGCCCGGTCCCGACGTCGAAGGCTTGCCTTTCGCAGGCGGCCTCGTCGGCGTGTCGGGATATGACGTTGTGCGGCTGTTCGAACGCCTGCCGCAAGACACGGCACCGCAGGGGGGTGTTCCCGACGCCGCATTCGTCGCGCCGGGGTCATTGCTCGTGTTCGATCACCTGACGCGCCGGGTCGCGCTGCTGCACGACGGCCCGGAAGCGGAGCGAGAAGCGCTGCGCCGCGATGTCATCCGTTGCCTGAGGGGGCCGATACCCCGCGGCAATGGTGAGGTCGAAATCTCGAAAGCGGAGGCGAGCTTCAGCGAAGCTGAGTATCGCGATCGTGTGGAGGCGTGCAAGGAGTATATTGCGTCGGGCGACATCTACCAGATCGTTATCTCGGTGTTGTTCCGCGGCCGCACGAACGTGTCGCCGTTCGAGGTGTACCGTGCGCTGAGGCTGCTGAACCCGTCTCCATACATGTTCTTTCTCGAGTTTGGTGATCTCAGGGTCGTCGGCTCGTCACCCGAAGCGCTCGTCAAGCTGCACGGCCGTACCGCATCACTACGGCCCATCGCGGGAACGCTGCCACGAGGGGCGACGACGGCGGAAGATGTCGCCAATGAGAAAGCACTGCTTGCTGATCCCAAAGAATCGGCCGAGCACGTAATGCTCGTCGATCTCGCCCGTAATGACCTCGGACGTGTAGCTCAGGCGGGTACCGTGCATGTGGATCCGTATCGCGCCATCGAACGCTACAGTCATGTCATGCATATCGTTAGTGGTGTCAAAGGCGAACT